>JAJFBO010000043.1 GCA_020697025.1 Burkholderiales bacterium | reverse complement strand
CCTGAGAAAGAACAAGCCAGCGCACCAGCATTAATAGCTAATTCCTTGATTTTATAAAAACCTTCAACTAAATGGGCGCGTTGTGGCTCAATAACTACATCATTTAACGACCGTTTAAGTAAAGCCATATCATATGTATATAATGATGCTATAAAACCTGCCAGATTGGCTGTTTGCGCTACAAAATCCTGCATCCGGACATCTGGTTTCAAAATACTCCTTGCCGCCTTTGTTTCCACAGTTAAATGTGGATGAATAATTACACATTGTAAATCTGGTGCGGGCAGCTTAATTACATCTATCGGATCAATGTTTCTAGTTAAGGTAACACCCCCATAAATACATGGCACAATATTATCTGCATGCTTGCTACCTGAAGCCAACTCCTCACCAAACAAAGCATAGTAAGCTAATTTCTCATTAGATAAAGGCCGTTCTAAAAAATGATTAAAAGCCACTAATGCAGCCACAGCAGAAGCCGCCGAGCCACCCATACCTGACCCAAGAGCTATACCTTTTTTTATTTTAAGCGAAAAACCACAATTAACGCCTAAATCTTCGCAAGCCTTCTGTATCACAATTGAGGCTGTATTTTTATGGCTTTGCAAGGGTAATTGCTGTTTTGAATCGATAGAATCAATTACAACTTGGCCATCACTCCGTTTGGTCAAGGTAACTTCGTCTCCAACCGCATCAAGAGCAAAACCTAATATATCAAAGCCAACTATCATATTAGCACTAGTTGCCGGTGCAAAAGCTGTAACTTGAATTATATTATTATTTATCATATCAAATAGAAGCCGATAACCGAAGTAAATCTGCAAAAACTCCCGCAGCAGTGACTTCTGCTCCTGCACCCGGACCCTGAATAATAATTGGCTGATTATTACAATAACGTTTAGAATGAATAATGAGCATATTATCAGTTCCTCGCAGACGATTAAATGGATGGTCTTTTGCATATGACTGGATTGCTACACTAAAAGTTTTATCAGCTTTAATACTTGCAACATAACGCAGCTTTTTATCATTTTTATTAGCTTCTTCAACCATTTCATGCATTGAAGCATCACATTGGGTAAGCCTTGTCATAAATTCCTCCTGAGTACATTTACGTAAACTTGGCGGTACTAAATTGACGATTTCAATTTCATTAAGTGAAACATCATAGCCAATCTCACGCGCCAAACAAATTAGTTTACGCCCTATATCTTTACCTGACAAATCTTCACGTGGATCTGGTTCAGTATAGCCTAATTTTTTAGCATCAGTTACAACATCAGAAAACTTGCGGCCAATTGCTAACTCACTAAAAATATAGCTTAGCGTACCAGATACGACACCCTCAATTGCGGTTATTTCATCACCAGTTTTAATTAAGTCGCTAATAGTATTTATTATTGGCAAACCAGCACAAACAGTTGCTTCGTATAAGTACTGGCAATTATTTTCACGAACTGTACTTTTTAACTCCTGATAAAACTCTAATGTGCTTCCACCACTTGCATGTTTATTTGGTGTAATTATATTAATACCTTTTTTTGCGAAATCTAAATATTTTTTTGAAATTTCCAAACTCGCTGTACAATCAATGATAACTGCATTAGGCACGTCGTCTGAGAGAATATGCTGGGTAAATTGGGTCATATTAGCCGCATCTTTACTTTTTTTAAGATTTTCTTCCCATTTGTTTAGATTTATGGCAGTATTTTCAAGTAGCATATGCTGGCTATCCATTATACCGCGTACACATAAATTTACCTGATACTTTGTCTTTAAATGCTCCAATTCATCGGAGATTTGCTTTAATAAGGTTTTACCAATTGCACCTGGCCCAATTAAACCAATTGATAAGGTTTTACTTGATAAATAAAACCCAGCATGTAATGCCTGTAATGCTTTATTAATATCACTATTATTAATTACCACAGAAATATTTCGTTCAGATGAACCTTGAGCTATAGCTCTTATATTAACGTTTGCTTTAGCTAAAGTATCACATATTTTACCAGCTACACCAATTGCGCCAATCATTTCTTCCCCGACAGCAGCAACAATAGAGCAATCCGGATTTGCTGTAATTTTACCTACTAAATTACCAGATATTTGCATATGAAGCTGTTCTTGCAAAGTCTTGACTGCTAAATCCATTTTCCTATTATTTATAGCAAAGCAAATTGAATGCTCTGAACTTGCCTGAGAAATAAGTATAACAGATACGTTTATATCTTTTAGTATCTGAAAAATTCGTGCAGCAGTTCCTGCAACACCAATTAGTCCCGCACCTTCAATATTAATTAAGGCAATATCTGAAACATAAGTTATACCCTTTATCATATATGGTGTAATTATGCTTTCTTGAGATATATAAGTGCCTTTTGCAGTTGGATTAAAACTATTTTTTATATATAACGGAATATTCTCAGACTCAACAGGTAAAACTGTCATAGGATAAAGTACACTAGCACCAAAATAAGCTAGCTCATGGGCTTCCTTATAGGATAACTGTTCGATTACAAATGCTGATTTTACTTTTTGTGGATGAGCTGTATAAATCCCATCAACATCAGTCCAGATATATAAGCATTTTGCTTTGAACAATTTAGCAAAAATAGCTCCGGAATAATCACTGCCGTTGCGCCCCAGAATAGTTCTTTGGCCACTTAATGTTTTAGCAATAAATCCGGTAACTACTAATTGATCAAAATCTTTATTATTAACAAACTGCACCAATTCGGCATAACTTTTTTCCCAGTCAATGCAAACTACCTCATTCTCAACATAAGAATATAAAATGCTTGAAGCATCTAAATATTCAGAGTTTCCATATAAGTTTAAATAAGCATTTAATATTTTGGCTGACCATATTTCACCAAAACCTAAAACAAAATTCTGAATTTCTGTAGCATAAGAACGAATTGTTTTGACTGTGTTTAAAATATTATGAATAAATTCAAAGTCTTCAGTAATACTTTTTAATAAATTTTTTGAGTTTTTACTTATTAAAGTATTAATTAACGCGATATGACGATCTTCCAATACTTTCAAATCTGGCAGATAATTATCTCCCTCCCGGGCAATATCCAAACTATGTTGTAAAGTAGATGTTGTACCTTTAATTGCTGAGACTACAATAATCTCTTTTTTACCACTTAAAATTTGTTTTACAGCCTTAAACCTATTAGCGTCAGCTAAACTTGAACCACCAAATTTATGTGTAATAAAATGATTTTTTACTATCTTCATCAAATATTCTTTCCAAGTTTAAAGTCATAATTATACCACCCTAAAAAAAAATTAACTGGTAAAGGTAATCTTCAGCTTAGCAAGATGCGGATAATTTTATACTCGCTTTGTATCTGCATGACTCTATCGCTATTACTGAATACTTAAAATTGTGCTTTAATCTCCGATTACAGTCTATTTTACATTAACACAGACCAACATATAATTAATGATATAATCACCCCTTTATTACTTATTAAATATAAATTTTCGTACTTGGGGGGGAGCGTGGTTCAGAATGTTAGCTAAAACTTTAGAAACAAGACATTTGAATATGATCGCATTAGGCGGTTCCATTGGAACTGGAATTTTCCTGGCCAGCGGATATGCTATTAGTGTTGCAGGACCAGGTGGTGCTTTAATCGCATACCTTCTTATTTCCATAATGGTATTTTTCTTAATTACCAGTCTTGGAGAACTTTCAACTTACAGGCCATCCACAGGTACATTTTGTGAATATTCAGGTGATTATGTAAATAAACCTTTTGGCTATGCTATGGGCATAAATTACTGGTTCAACTGGTCGATTACTATTGCCGCCGAGATTTCTGCTGCTGTTATCGTAATGAAATTCTGGTTTCCCGGAGGTTCTGATCTGGCTTTTTCAGCCATATTTTTCTTTGTAATATTTGGTTTAAATCTATTTACTGTCCGTGTCTTTGGCGAAGTAGAATACTTTATGTCTATGCTTAAAGTATTAGTAATTATTACTGTAATTATTTTAGGTACGATTTTAGTTTTTGGCCAGCCAAAATTCGGTCTTAATAACTTCTTTATAGCTGATGCTCCTTTTCATAATAGCTGGAAAGGATTCTTTGCGGTATTTCTACTTGCCGGGTTTTCATTTCAGGGATCTGAATTAATTGGTGTTACTTCAGGTGAAGCCAGAGACCCGGCTACAAGCATACCCAAAGCTGTCAAAAACGTTTTCTGGCGCTTAATTTTATTTTACATTCTAGCTACTGTAATTATTAGTTTATTAATTCCTTTTAATGATAGTCTTATGGCATCAAAAGACAGTGTTAATGCCAGCCCTTTTACCTTGATATTTTCTCATTATATACCAGGCCCTATTGCAGCTAATATATTAAATTTTGTTATTTTGATCGCAATTTTATCTGCTGCCAATGCCAGTATGTATTCTGCTACCCGTACATTATGGTTTATGGGCCACACCCAACAGGCACCAAAGATATTTGCAAAAACCACAAAATATGGTTTACCAATTTTTGCGCTTCTTGCAACTGCCTTAGTTGGATCAACAGTATTTATTTCATCATTTATTGGCAATGGAGAATTATTTACCAAACTGGTAACCGTATCTTCTACCTGTGGTTTTATTGCCTGGTTTGGAATTGCCCTTAGTCATTATAATTTTAGAAAATATCATATTACTGATTTAAGTAAATTAACTTATAAGGCTATCTGGTTTCCTGTTGGCCCGATATTTTCAATGATACTTATTGGTGGAATTATACTTGGGCAAGGCTATAATTTAATAAATTCATTTACTTTTAGCGGACTCTTTGACTCCTATGGAGCAGTAATAATCTTTATATTGATAATGCTTTATTACAAAGCAATACGTAAAAAAGCTATGTTAAAATAACGCTATATATTTAGAATAAATATAGATAAGTTACTTTTTTAATAAGGTTATTTATGTATAAATATGTTCTAAATTCTTTAATGCTATTACCGCTATGCCTTTTACAATTTAGTTGCGGGAATGGCTCAGGTTCTGGTAGCAATATTAATAACAACTCAGTTAGTTTAAGTAATATCTCAACTATCCCGGTACTTAGCAATACAAAAACGATTGCCAGATTCTCTGTAGATAATAACTCTAATAATAATATAACCCTGACTTCAACTAGCATTCAGGCTGATGGTGTTACACTTGACCAAGAATTACAGGATAAACTAGCTGATACCACAAAATGTTCTAATGTTACCGCTCATGCAAGCTGTGAAATAATAATTACACCACATAAGTTATCTGGAAGTTTTATAATTAAAATGAATTATGAAAATAAGCTGGGCCAGAGATATGAAACTTCAAAATTAGTAACTTACTCAAGCCATGTTAAAACAAATAATGGATTTAGCTACTTTTCACCGCCTAATTTACAAAAGTCAATAGGAAATCACTCGTTATATATCTCTTTAATCCTTGCTGAAGATTACTCTACATTAAGTGTGGAAACACAAAAACTAACAGGTTCAACAGCAAGCATTATCTGTCCCGAAAATAACTACCTAGCCGGAAGTATATGCCATGTCATTATAAAATATACTAACAATTTTGCACAAAATAATTTATCCCAGGAGCGGCCTCAAATAATTATTAAAGGCAGCGTAAAAGATGATAAAAGAGAAAATACAGCAACTATAAATCTTTCTACTGGCTCTGATTCGGGAAATTTAATTACCAGCGGAATTAATTCAGTTATTAACCCGGCTATTTCGCCAAACCTGGTTATAACTTTATTTAATAATGGGGAAGCTCCTGTTGGTAATATAAATATAAAAGGCCCATACCCCATTTCTATAAGCCAGATTAATGGCTGTGAAAGTGGTTTAGCAGTTGAAAGTGCCTGTACTTTTACTATATCAGCCCCTTTGGCCGCTGCTAATGGAAAAGGAGAGATTATAATTAATTATTCTGACGAAACTGGTAATACCAAATTTTTATCATTTAATGCATATTATATTGCTACAGCACCAACACCTGACTTAAATTCAATATCTAATAGCTGGTTTATAAATACTACCGTAAACACTACTAATTACCAGGGCGTATACTTAGTAAATAATGGCGATGTCAACTTTGATAACATACAATTTGGTAATTTAAATTCCATCCCCGGTATGAAATATGGTGGTAGGGGGCAAACTTGTATTAATGGACAAAGTTTAGCTCCTGAGGAAAGTTGCGTAATGGTAATACGTTATACACCTACTGCGACAGCAGGTATTAATTTGGCTAATATTGTTACAGCAGTTAATTACTATAATCAAAACGGGGAAAATCTAAGTTATGCAACTAAAGCATCTTTGGCATATTCGGCACATGCAGCTACAGCCGGGACTTTTATTGCAGCTGGCGATTATGGTGCAGTTACAGCAACTACCAGTCCACAAGGTGCGTGGTCCATACAAAACAATACCCCATTTACCGGACTTTTCACTACAATTGAACGTATGGTTAATAATAGAAATCTTCAGGTAATAGGCACTGGAGGGAGCCCTGATGGCTCAGGTTTTATTTACAGCAGCGAAAAAGGTATGATCTGGCAATCTGCAAGTGGCGGTGTTAATGCACCTCCCACCGGAACTTTTTTTAGAAAAATAACCGGACTTACTTATGATCAGGTCAACGGCTTTTTAGTTACCAATAATCAATTTTATGGTAACTTATATTCAATTAACTCATTAGGTAATTCTAACGTTATCTGGAACCCTGTATTAGAACATGCATTCGATAACAGCCCATTTAACTTATTTAATTTTGGCACGGCTAAAGCATATATAGCCCCGCAAAATGCTCCTCTACCCTACTTTCAACTAGGAGTATCAACAAATCCAAAAACAATATGGAAGGCAATAAATACAGTAGGCGTCCCCAGAGCTTATAAAGCTGCAATTTATGATGGTATTAACTATTGCGTTATATCTGCATTTGGATTTATTTCATGTTCACCAGCATCTGATTTTACAATTGACAGCACCTGGACTGAAAATACAATACCTATTTATCATGGCAGCCATGTAAACATGCTAGCCAATAATGGTAATACTTCTTATGTAGCTGCACTTCGCAGTCCGCCCTATATAGTAACTTTAACAGGCCCGGCAAATCTCTTAACCTCAGGCTCCTGGACCCCAGCAGCAGCACCCCCTTCTAAGCCACTTATTTGGATAGCATATGGTAATGGACAATATGTCGGCGTTTCAGCTAATTCTATCTGGACATCCCCTGATGGTAATGTTTGGACTAAGCAACCTTCAGGAGATACCGATAGTTCAGTATATACCAGATATAGATTTGTTTATTATGATGGAAATAGTTACTGGGCATCTGGTTTGAAAATCCTTAAAGTATCAACAG
>JAJFBO010000042.1 GCA_020697025.1 Burkholderiales bacterium | reverse complement strand
CATCCGCTTTGATGCCATAAGATACATAATTGGGAGTAGTATAAACAAACGCCTCGCCTTCGACAGCAGAATGACTAATCGTAGTTGAAGCTGCTGTATACGATGCAAGTTCTCCGCCCGGAGTAACGTAGTTGGCTGTTTGACGAAGTACCAATGACCCGGAACCTACTGCTTGAGGAAAATATTGGATTTGCAGTGTACAACTTTGGTTTGCAGCTAAAGTTTGGGTGCCATTGGTTAAACAACTACCACCGCTACCATAAGTGAAATCGGCAGGTGAAGTTCCATTTAAAGGCGTGAATGTAATATTCGTCAAAGTAGTTGACTCATTGTTACGAACAGTTACGTTAACAAAGCTGACAGTATTAACTACTACGCCATTAAAATCCCCGCTCTTGGCCATGTCTAATCCAACAGCAGAAACTGGTAATATATAAATTACGTTAAAGGCCAGGGAATGAGTAGCACCATTAGAAGTATAATTTACTATAACTGAAGATTGTGCATTTTGGGTTAATGTCGCATCAACGGTAAAAGTGCATGAATCTCCTATTTCCAGGGTGCCACAGGTATTCGACCCCACAACTGTTGGAGTACCTGGAGTCACATTTATCCCTTTGATTTGTCCATTACCATTATTTAATAATGTGATGGTTTGTGGCGATGTCCCATTAGCCGGATTAACCATTACGTTAATCGCGGAAGTCACTAAGTTACCAGTGTTATTTTGCACCACAGTAACCGGTACGTTAAATAAGTAGCCGGTAGGAGCTGCTTTTAATTTCATCATGGATTTGCTTCTCTTTTTGAGAGAAACAGCTGCCAGATCCCCAGAAATGGTAATATTATTGACAAGAGTACTGACATTCCCGGTTTGAGAAATTTGCACATATAAAGTACAAGAAGTACCTACCTCATATGGTGCCTTGCCCATACATGTAATAGTTGGAGCAAAGGCTGGATTATTATATTGGGTTGTAGCAATAAGGCTGGTCATTGCTTTAGTAAGAATAAAAGGCACTGCATATGTGGTAGAATTACCCGGTGAATTATACAATGTATTATTCATAGTAGATACCTGAATACCCTTTTCAGTAACCGGCACAGCCGATGAGTAGGAAATAAGCTGTTTTGCTGTTACTTTTTCCCCACTGCCTGCTTTAGTAAAATTCAGGGTAACCAAATACTGGCCTTCTGTTACAGATCTTACATTTGGAATACTTAATGCTAAGCTACATGTACCCTGGCCCTGTACTTTAGTACATAACCTTGTATCAACCGGGCTACCGGCCTTAGTAGCATCTTGCGGCTCTCCAGCCCCTTTAGCGCTATAAATACTATAAGTAGCACTAGTTAGTATTAATTCAGCTGAAAAATTATTAGTTACGATAGCGGCCGTAGTACCACCATTTAAACCGACAGGAATTGTTGCTACATTACCTATATTTACATTTTGGCTTACAGATACCGGAGTTGGACCTGGGGCCGGACCGGGTGGGGTTGGGCCTGATCCCCCGCCACCGCCACCGCCGCCGCAAGCATTTAATAGCGCTATAGAAGCTATACATATAGCTGCTGATCTAAAGTTTTTCATACTCATGTCTCCTAAAATTAAAAAAAAATACTCTTGTTAAATAATCGATGGCAAGCAATTAACAAGATGTTTCTCTTAAGATTTTACATTTTAGGTGAAAACTTAAATAACATCATTTAGCACTATTATATAGCATATATAAATAAAAGCAATACGGTATTATACGATACTTTAAAATCCTGATGCAAATATAATGGTATAATCTTGTTATAATTTTACACCCGAAATATTTTGGAAAGAATGAATGAGTAAAAAATCACCCCGTCATTTATCAAGAAGTCTTGCTGTACAAGCTTTATATAATTACAGAATTAATGCAATGCCTGTTATTGATTTAGAAAAAGTGCTCAATGATTTTGAGCATGATTTATATGAACATGCCAATTATGAATTAATGCATAGCTTGATTGAAAAAAGTATCAGCCAGTTTGATGAAATGCTTAATTATTACCAGCCCTACTTACAAAGAGAAATTAATGCTATTAATATGATTGAACAAATTATACTGGTAATAGCAGCTATCGAATTAACCAGTAATCTGTCAGTGCCGGCGCCTGTAATTATAAATGAGGCAATTGAATTAAGTAAATTATATGGCGGCCCCGAGTCACATAAATTTATAAATAATTTAGTCGATAAGCTGGCAAAACAGCTGCGTAGCAATGAAGTAAGACACTAAATTACCCAGAAATAGTACCTTAAATAGACCATGCAAATAGATCAAACTGTCATAGATGAGATAATCAGTCGTGCTGATATAGTAGATGTAATTGGCCGCGGCTTAAAATTAAAGCGTTCAGGTAATAATTATTTTGCCTGCTGTCCTTTCCATAAAGAAAAAACTGCATCATTTTCAATCAATGCCAAAGAACAATATTTCCATTGTTTTGGTTGTGGTGAGTCTGGCAACGTAATTACCTACGTAATGAAATATAATGGTTTAGATTTTATTGAAACCCTGAAATCTTTAGCCAGTACTTATGGAGTGCATATTCCAGATAATGCTCCCAAAAAATCCAAGGCCGAAATAGAAGCTGTAAAGATCAGGCAGCTGACATTGCGTGAGACAATTAATAAAAGCGTAGAATTTTATAGGCAAAATTTGAAGTCTTCCAATACTGCTATGGCATACTTTAAAAACCGTGGACTAACCCAGTCTATATTAGATAAATTCCTCTTAGGCTATGTACCCAACCAAAGTAATGCCTTATCTAAAGTTTTTGCTGATTATCATAATAATAAATTCTTGCAAGATGCTGGCTTAGTCGTGGATAATGGCAAGCTTTATGACAGATTCCGTGACCGGGTTATGTTTCCACTGAGAAATGTTAAAGGTGAAGTTATTGCCTTTGGTGGCCGGATTACAGGACATGGTGAGCCTAAATACCTTAACTCCCCGGAAACCACATTATTTAATAAATCAGACGAACTATACGGCTTGTATGAATCACAACGGCAAATCAGGGATAAAAACTCTGCCATAGTAGTTGAAGGCTACATGGACGTTATTGCTTTATTTCAGTTTGGAATTGATAATGTAGTAGCAACTATGGGCACTGCTGCAACTGAAGAACATGTCAAAAAATTATTCAGGATTTGTGATGATATATATTATTGTTTTGATGGCGACAGTGCCGGACAAAAGGCTGCCTGGCGCGCCTTAGAGCGTTCAATTGCCTTGGTTACAGATACTAAAGCTGTACATTTTTTGTTTTTACCTAAAGAGCATGATCCGGATAGTTTTATCCGTCAATATGGAGTTGATGCATTTCGTGCACAAGCTAAAAATAATGCATTATCACTATCAGCGTTTTTATTAAAACAATTATCATCTTCTGTCAGCCTTAACCATGAAGAAGGTAAAGCCCGGTTAATTAGTTTAGCCAAACCCTATATAGCCCAGGTAAAAGCTGCAGCATTAGCAGTAATGCTTAAAAAACAATTGGCAGGTTTAGTTGACTTAACTCCCGATGTTGTAGAAAATATTTTAAATAACCGCTCCCGTTATGCATTTTACAATAATAAATGGAATAAAACTTATATTCCTGACAAGGTTAATGTACCAGTGCCATTTAATCTGTTAAATTTAATAATTATCCATGCCTGTGAACATATAGATTGGGTAATTAATTATATATTACCCGATAATATTGAAAAATATAGCCGGGACATTCAGGAATTAGTACTATTTTTAGATTATATAGGTAATCATTACTCGTCAGATGATACAGTAGAAATTGATCAAATATGTAGTAATATTGAATTTAGTGCGCTTAATATACAAAAAGAAAGAGTTAAAAGCCAAATTAATCTTACTGAAGAAGAATTCAGAGCGCATCTGGATAAAATTTTTGGATTATTAAAAACAAAGGCCATTCGAATACCGCGCATTTCAATGCCCCGGTAATTTACCCAGGCCATTAATAGCAAAGCATTTTTTATATGATGCCATATTCCTCATTATGCATAACGCTTTGTAATTACTAAATTTATTGTATTTATTTGAGAGATAGTTAATGCCAACAATACAACCCCTAATCATACCCAGAAATGCAGTTCAATTATTTATTCCAGGTCCGCTGGGACAATTAGATTGCTTGCGTCTTGACCCATCTACGGCTGCTATAAAAGGTGTAGCTATAATTTTTCATCCTGACCCTAAGGGTGGAGGGACGTATACCAACAAAATAGTACAAACATTAGCTAAAGTGCTAAATAGTAAAGGTTATATTTGTTATTGTCCAAATTTACGTGGGGTTGGCATGAGTGACGGAACTCATGATTATGGCATGGGCGAGGTTAATGATGCTCTGGCTATTTATGAATATATCACAGAAGAACATCCTGGTTTGCCACTAGTTTTAGCCGGATTTTCTTTTGGTTGTGCTATTGCCAGCAGCCTGGCAACCAAGTGTCCATATAGAAACTTAATTTTAATTGCTCCAGCAGTAACAAGGTATAAAGTGTATGCGCCTGATACTGCCACTACAATTGTTATACATGGATTTGATGACGAGGTTATTGCTTTACAGGATGTTTTTATTTGGGCTAAAGAAAATAAGCAAAGCATTATTTGTGTACCTGGTACAACCCATTTTTTTCATGGCAAGTTGGTTGAATTAGCTAATATTCTAAATGGTTTCGATATATAGTTGATAATCACTGATAAATTTCATAAAATCAGCAATTCATATTACTAGAATTAATTCTGCCATATATTTGAAATAAAATTCATCTACGTTTATATTCATCATAAACAATTTTTATTATAGGTATTACTGATAATATTAAGACAATCAATATTACTAATGATAGATGCGTTTTAACTACTGGTAAGTTACCAAATAAATATCCCCCGCCTAATAGAAATGTAACCCAAAGAAATGACCCAAATAAACTAAATAAAATAAATCTTGAATATTTCATATACCCTATCCCTGCCACAAATGGGGCAAAGGTACGAACTAATGGGATAAATCTGGCAAGAACAATGGTTTTTGCTCCGTTACGCTCATAAAATTCATGAGTACGTTTTAAAATATCCTGACGAAATATTCTGGACTTAGGGTTTTTAAATAAAGCCATGCCAAGAAAGCGGCCAACAAAGAAATTGCAGTTATCACCAAAAAATGCAGCAACAAAAATAACAGCAGCTAAAAGAGTAAAATCCAAGCTACCAGAACCAGCCAGACCTCCAGCAAGAAATAGCAATGAGTCGCCTGGCAAAAAAGGTGTTATCACTAAGCCAGTCTCACAAAAAATTACCAAAAATAATATAGCATAAAAGTAATAATGATAAGTATTTACTACCTGTAGCAAATATTTGTCCAGATGCAGGATTAACTCAACAAAGTTCATCTATACCACAGCCTCTTCTTTATTACGCACTACCTTAACCAGATTCTCTCTGGATACTCCAAGCCACATGACTAATGGGGAAGCAACCAATACCGAAGAATAAATACCAAATAATATACCAATAGTTAGAGCAAGTGCAAAATTATGCAAGCTTGGCCCACCAAAAAATAGCATAGATAAAACCATCATTTCTGTACAACCATGGGTTATTATTGTCCTGCTCATAGTCACCGTTATTGCATTATTAATGACTTCGGCAACACTCCAGCCCCTGATTGTCCTAAAATTTTCGCGGATCCGGTCAAATACTACAACCGATTCATTTACCGAATAACCTAAAACTGCCAACACTGCTGCTAATACGGTTAATGAAAACTCCCAGCGGAAAAACGCAAAAAAACCTAAAATAATCACAACATCATGCATGTTGGCTAAAATAGCTGCAATCGCAAAACGCCATTCAAAACGAATAGCCAGATAAACCATAATACCAATACACACAAACAATATTGCCATTAAACCATTGGTAACTAAATCCTGACCTACTTCCGGACCAATAAATTCTACGCTTTTTAACTGCGCCCCTGTACCAACTCCAGAAATCAGATCAAATACTTTATTTGATTGGGCTGCATTAGCTTTACTACCATTATTTGGCAGACGGATCATTACTAAATTAGACGCACCATAGTTTTGTACTGTCGTTTGTTCTCCCAACTCATTAGAGGCCAACCGTGACCTGATTTGGTTCAAATCTACTGACTGTGCATAAGATACTTGCATAACTGTACCACCAGTAAATTCGACTGATAAATTTAACCCACGGCTAAATAGAAAAAATACTGCTAAAATAAATGTTATAAGCGATATTGCTGTTGTGATGCGCCCATAACTCATAAACGGAATATCCCGCTTAAATCTAAAAATTTCCATACAATCTTTCCAATAATATTTTAATTATATATATAATTTTGTTATATGTCGTTTGGCATATAGAAAACCGACAATTCCACGTGAAACCATTACTGCACTAAACATAGAAGTCAATATACCTAAACAATGAACTACTGCAAATCCCTTAACAGGACCAGAACCAAATGCCAGTAAGGCCAAGCCAGCAATTAGTGTAGTAACATTCGAATCTAAAATTGTAGCCCATGCATGTTCATAACCTGCTTGAATTGCTAAATGTACTTTATGTCCTAAACGCAACTCTTCCCGGATCCTCTCATTAATCAGGACATTGGAATCAATAGCCATTCCTAAAGCCAGGGCAATCGCCGCAATTCCAGGCAAGGTTAAACTAGCTTGAAGCATAGATAAAACTGCTATTAATAATAATAGGTTAACCGATAAAGATATTACAGCAATTATCCCAAAAATCATATAATATATAATCATGAACACAGCTATTGCGGCAAAGCCCCACATTACAGAATGAAAGCCTTTACTAATATTTTCCTTGCCTAATGATGGCCCGACAGTATTTTCTTCAATTACCCGCATAGGCGCTGCTAACGAGCCTGATCTAAGCAATAGGGAAACATCATTAGCTTCTTCTACCGTCATGGCGCCAGATATTTGTACCTGCCCGCCGCCAATTTGAACTTTAATTACTGGCGCAGTTACTACTTCACTTATACCGTTATCTACTAATACCATAGCCATACGGTGGCCTACATTATCACCAGTTAGCTGCTTGAAAATTGCTGCACCAGAACTATCTAGTCGAAGATTAACTGCAGGTGCACCATTTTCATCAAAACCAGGTTGAGCATCAGTAATACTGTCTGCAGTACGTCCTAATAAATCACGAGCTCTTGCCGTGTCTTGTATACCAGGTAGTTCAACTACGATTCTATCTGAGCCTTGCTGTTGTATAATAGGCTCTGCAACACCTAGCTCATTAACACGGTTATGCAAAATAAGAATATTTTGTTTTACAGCAGCTTCTTTGATTTTTTGCATTTCTTCAGGAGTAATAACTGCGCTTAAGCTATTGTCATTATTTTTACTTAATAAGATGCCAGGTAAATCTTGTTTTAATTGATTATAAGCATTAGTTGCAGTCGCATCATCACGTAAATTAATTACTACACTATTACTATTTACCTGTATACTGCCATAGCGGATCTTATTGGTTCTCATATCACGTTTTATATCTGCCGCATATTTATCTAAAGTCTTTTTAACTGCAGCATTCATATCAATTTCTAACAAAAAATGTACGCCGCCGCGTAAATCAAGACCCAAAAACATTGGTTTAGCATTTAATTTTGCAAACCACAGCGGGCTAGCCGGTACAAGGTTTAGGGCTACAATATAACTACTGCCTAACTTTTGGCTGATTAAGTCACGTGCTTTTAATTGAACATCTGTATCCGAAAAACGTAATTTTAATGTTTTACCATCAAAAATTTCACCATTAGGAGTAATTTGATTTCCAGCTAAATATTCATTAATAATTGCTAATGTAGCATTATCCAAGACGGTACTGGAGTTTTTGGCTGATATTTGCACTGCAGGAGTTTCACCATAGAAATTAGGGATTGTATAAATAAAACCTACTGCCACAGCTATAATAATTATCAAATATTTCCAAAATGGGAATTTATTCATTTTAATGACTCTACCAAAAAATAAAGCTATATTT
>JAJFBO010000041.1 GCA_020697025.1 Burkholderiales bacterium | reverse complement strand
TATGAACAAAAGTATAATGCTATGTGAGAAAATAGCTCCTGCACTAAAAATTGAAAATATACAGAGTCCCATAATGACACTATTTCTATTACCAATTTTTTGACTTAATATTCCAAAAAATAACTGCCCAAGCGCATAACCAAGAACCGTTGCCGTAATGGTATTTTGGCTCATTGATATTGTAGTGCTCATATAATGCGAAAGATCCACTAAAGACGGCGCATATAAATCAATAAAAACACCACAGAGTAAATTCAATACAGGGCAGAAAATTAATAGAAATTTTAAATATTGTTCTTTACTCATATTTATTATCTGCCAATAATAACCCATCACAATAATAGTGATATATTCAAAGCTGCAACACAGCGACCTGGTTTATTAAATAAGTGACAATTTTCATCAAATTCAGTCTCAGCAATAGCAATTCCACAATCATTGGCATATTCTATAAAACATTTATTTGCCAGCAATCCATTAATGTCGAATAAAAATGTTTTAGAGTCTGTCAGAATTTTTGTGTAAATCTAATTTTTATACCTTACCAAATTTAATTAATAATTGACTAAAAGCAGAATGCCAATCCCGGATTGGCATAGTCCACTTTCGTTCAATATTTAAAATAGCTAAGTATAAACTCTTAAACACCGAAGTGTCATTCGGAAACATTTGCTTGTTTTTAATGGCCTTGCGTATTTCATCGCTAAATTCAAACATGGCAGATAACTTGTCCCAGCTATTATACCAAGACTTGCGGATATTTGGGAATTTACTATCCTACTTCAGGGTAAAAGCATCTAAATTGGCCAATCCAGTTTCAGCCGTAGCAGCCTGATATATACTCTTTAAATCAGCTACTACAGATTTCTTCTCTTTATATGGTACATACCTCAGCGAATTGCGGATTTGATGTACTACACACAGCTGGATTATAACCTGGGGATTTATTGAGCAGATGGCATCGTCCAACCCCTTTTAACCCATCTATACAGGCAATAAAGATTTCTTTTAAGCCACGGCTCTTCTGATATATCTAAACAATATAAATCGCTCAATGTGTCCCGGATATCCCGTGTTCTCATACCATTAGCATATAGGGTCATTATGCTTTTATCTATGCGCTCTAAGCGGCGGGAGTATTTAGGAACAATTAAAGAATCAAATTCGACCTCACGATCCCTGGGAATGTCTAACTCAATTTCTCCATTATCTGTAGAAATTGTTTTACTGCTAAATCCATTATGATGATTATCTGAACCAATTAGTCGGTCATGACGGTCGTAACCCAAGTGATGGGTCATCTCGCCATCAAGCATGCCGTCTAATAAACGCTTAGTTATTTGCTTTAAAACACTATCTAAATCCGATTGCGTTTTAGAGCCTTTAAGTAATTCATCAACCATATGTTGAGGTAAATTACCAGTTAATTGTTGCTCAGTTTATGCATTTAGTTTCTTTGCCAAAGTATATTTCAAAAAATTAAAACTTAGCTAATTACTAGTAGCTACAGATAATATAAGTTGTACTTCAGTTCCAAAGTCAAGAGTTGAATTTATAGTCAAGCTTCCACCTAATTGGGTTATTACATCTCTAATTTGTTTGAAGCCAACACCATGTCCATTTTCTTTTCCGTATGTAACACTTATTCCATTTCTTAACTTATGTAGTACTTCTGGCGATATTCCTTTTCCATTATCAATAATACTTAAATATAATATTTTATTTTTCAGTTCAAGTGATATCCTAACTATGCCATTTTTATTGCATGCCTCTACTGCATTATTAATTAGGTTAGATAGCATCCGCTCAAAATCATTTATTTCACAGTAAATTAAGCATTTATGAGTATATTCAGGTGGAGTATATTTAAATACTATATTTAAATGCTTATATTCATATCTTTTTTCGATTAAAATTCTTTCAATAGTTGTAGATAAATTTATTGGCTCTGTTTTATCAACGTACTTATTATTTACGCCATTGCTATGTAGTAGTTTATCCATTGAGTCCACTACTCCTACAATTCTTCTAGTTGCAATCTCTAGTAAATTTTTCTCATGAGGAGATAAATTGGTTGCAGATGTTTCAAGAATTCTTAAGAATGTGATAGGTGATCGAATATCATGTATTCCCATTTTTAACCTATCTAAGACGTTGATTTTTCTAATCTTTTGACTTGTGCTTATCATATTTATCTCCCAATTAATATTTTTCTTTAGATAATTAAACTCTCATAGACATATATCAGAATCAACTATTCTAGCTATATATTCTTTAATAGCAAATTAAAAACTGTTTTTTCTTTATTCTTGGAAATAAATACTCCACCCATGCTATTATTAATAGTCATATAATTATGATCCTTAAGTAAAACTGCATGTGCTTTTTTCAAATTCCAGAATGGTATACCTGGTTTTAAATGATGTACTAAATGATAATTTTCATTGTGCATACTTAAAAATAATGCTTCGACAGTATGACTAAACCTATTCCTTGTCATATATATATCTACGTCATTATCATTAACTAAAGGGTAGTGCTCCGCAACCTCTATAAACCATCCTATAATCGGAAAAAAAATAAAAAGAGGAATTAACCAAAATAAAACATAATATATTAATAAGTGCAACATAAATAGCATAGATATAATTACACAATTAATACCAATAATAGTTATAGTGTCTATATTTATCTGGGGCATAAAAATGCGGGTGCGGAATAAATAACCTATATATGTGGTGATATATTTAGTAATTTTTAATAACTTAAATATAGGTGAGTATGTCATTGATTGACTTCGATACCTATATAAACCAAGTTCTAAATAGTATTTATAATCAGGATCATTTTCTTTGTCACCTAAAAATATATGATGACAACGTACATGAGATTTCATATAAGTATTAAAGCCTTGAAAAATTAAGCTTCCTGCAAATACATCACCAAGTATTCTGTTTAGTAATCTATTTTTTGCAAGAACAAAATGTGATGCCTCATGTTGAATTGTAGCCAACGCACGTTGCCTAGAAGCAATTACCAAAAGTGCAACTGGATAAAGTAAGTGATTATAAATTACAAAAATAATTGATATTAATATTATTATATATCCAACCAATAAAGCATAAATTCCATGCCAATTATCCAATTTATAAAGTAGCTTCAAATCAGATTTTATTTCCATGCTGAATCTATAAGACTTACGTTTGTTAATATTCATGATAAAGTACTCCTCCTTTGATTTAATCTATTACATATTGAATTAACTACAGGAATTGCTTGCTGGACATAAAAGGGAAATGAATTTGTAATAAAACTCTCAGAGTCTCCAGCTACACCTAATGCATATACATTTGAATAAACTGAATCATTACTTAAAACTTTCGCATTGTTATCAATAGCAATTCTATGATTATCACTAATCTTTATCTGTTTATTATAAAGTATATTTTTTGCTAACAAAGCATTATGATCTGGGTGATAATAACCTTGGATCCCATTACAATCAATTATATATTCATATTGTCTTGATAATGTTTTATTGGAAGCAAAATATGCTTTAAAATTACCCTTACTGACCCCAATATATAAAAGCTTTTCCAAACATATTGGTGCGGTATTATTCATTATTAATTTTAGTTTTTCAAAATTTACCTCATTGACACCACCAATTATCCTTATTAAGTATCTTGAAATATACTTAAATTTTTGCTTTTCATTATCATTTAAATGCGGCCAAACCATATCAATACACAAATCAATATATGGATATATTTGAGCTAATTTATTTGCTTCATAATCCTCATTTAGTAAATTCTTAACAAGGTACCTTCGGACTTCTTTATTATAAGACTTCGCATTTGCCTCTAAAGCATACTCATTACCCAAAAAACAAGTAAATTGGAAATCGAGAAAATCAATTAACATGCTTGCAGTAAGCTGATTATTCTCATTAATAAAATCTTTAGTCTGTCGCAACATTAAAATCCCTGCTGAATGGTCTACATTTGCAGGCTTTATGCATGGAAAATATGCCTTTCTTGATGCCGCTGTAACTGAAATATTAAGCTTTAACTGATCAATTATTAAAATTGCGTCGATCATACTTAAATTGGTGCCAAGTACGAGGACTCTACTCTTATCTCGTATTTTCTCCAAAACTCCTTGATTCATATAAATATCACTTATATAGTTATCATATTTTTCAAACTGTTTGAAAATCGGTAGTTTAACTCCACCATGGCAAAAAATCACGTTTTTTGCTATAATATCTTGATTTGGAATACTAATTACGCAGCTATCTATATTACAAACGCAATTAATAACAGATTCATTTATTATAGTCACTGATAATTTATTATCTTGATATAGAACAAGTTCTAACTCACTCAATAAATATTTACCAAAAACAGCCCTGGGAACAAATTCTGATGTATTGTCAACCCAATTTCTATCTAACCATTTGCAGAAACGTAATGGCTCATCTGGCAAAACACTCATCGTGTTTGCTGGAGTATTTAAAAGCAACTTATCGTTATTGTTATTATACGCATAGCCAGCAGCATAATTAGATGATTTCTCAAAAATAATTATGTTTAATTTTTGCTTTAAACCAATACTTTTATTCAATTGGCATAGAAACGAAACAGCAACTGGTCCGCCACCTATAAGTACAATATCTGTAGTTTTCATGCCAAGAGTATAAATCAAATTATAATTAAAAACAACCAGCTAAACGCTGGGTATAAAAATACAAATCTAAATGTAAACAATATATAATACGGGTTAATATCATATTTGATTACATTAAAAATCTACTTATAAGAGTCAAAGGACTTAAATGCATAATTTTGAATTTCATAATCCTGTAAAGGTATTATTTGGTAAAAAACAGATAGAGAATATTAAACATCTCATTCCACAAAATAAAAATATTTTATTAACCTACGGAGTGAATTCGATAAAAACTAATGGAATGTATCAACGTGTAACAAATAATCTTCCTCAAGTAAATAATTTAATTGAATTTGGTGGTATTGGTGCTAATCCAGAATATAATATTTTGCTCGAGGCAGTTAGCCTGAGTAAACTTGAAAAAGTGGATTTTATTTTGGCAATTGGTGGCGGATCTGTTATTGATGGTACAAAATTTATTTCAGCAAGCGTAAATTTTCCCATATCTGATAAATGGCAAATCTTAAAAGGCCAAAGTTCTAAAATTAGTAACCCTGTCAAATTTGGGGTTATACAAACATTACCTGCTACTGGATCCGAAATGAATGAATATGCTGTTATTTCCCGTAATGAAACTCATGAAAAGCTTGCCTTTGGTCATAAAGAATTATTCCCAAAATTCGCCATTTTAGAGCCTGAAATTACATACTCATTACCAAATCGTCAACTAATTAATGGTATTATTGATCCCTTCATCCATGTAACGGAACAATATTTAACTACCAATATTAATACTCCTCTACAAGATGGATATTCTGAGACTATTATGCGTACTTTAATTAATTTAGCACCAAAGCTTTTTTCAAAGAAAAATGATTATGAAGTCAGAGCAAATTGGATGTGGTGTGCTAATAATGCATTAAATAACTATATTGGACTAGGTGTTGATGAAGACTGGGCAACTCATGCTATTGGACATGAATTAACGGCACTATACGGTTTAGATCATGCGCAAACTCTTGCTATTATTGCACCACAGCTATGGCGGTATAAAAAAGACCAGAAACGCCAAAAATTAATTCAGTTTGCAAGAAATATATGGAACATTAACGATAAAAACTGTAATACCGCTATTGAAAAAGCTATTTTTTGTACAGAACAGTTCTTTAATAATATAGGAATGAAAACAAAACTATCTGATTATAATATTCAGGCAGATGCCACAACTATCGCCAATAACGTTATTAGAAATTCTAAAACTGGTGCTATTGGAGAACATAATAATATTATGTTTGACGACATTGTAAATATAATAAATATGAGTAACTAAATAATATGAAAATTAATAACCATCCTTACTTTGGATACTTTTCTGCTGTTTTATCTGCAATATGTAATGCAACTATTGGAATCTTTAGCGTAAAAGCAATTAGCGCTGGATTGCCCTTTTCAGCAATTGCATTTTATCGTTGTTTATTGGCTTTTATTATTATTACTTCTTGGTTTATCTTATCCGGTAAATTAAATCAATGGCTATTATATTTAAAAAAGTTTTATATAAAAATTGCAGTATGTTCATTTTTTGGTTTTTATATTCTTTATACATTTGAAACTAATGCATATAACTATACTAGTGTTCCAGTAGTTGTCTTTTTGCTTCTTGGGAGTGCAATACTAACAACCTTCATACTATCAACAATTCTACACAAAAACAGGTTACGTATTTATGAGATTATGAGTTGTTTATTAGCAATTTGTGGTCTAGGCATGATCCTTGGAATAAATAATATACATGAGCTTAAAATAAATTCAATTGGTGTTATGCTAGCTATAATTGCTGGTATAGGACATGGTGGATTTTTAGCCTTTAGTCATAAATTTAGAATTGGTTCAGGGCTTATTGTAGTAAATAGCCTTGCTTTATTTGGTATAATTTACTTATTCCCGGCCTACATGCATACGAATTTTATATTACCAAATATTACTAGTTTACCATTTTTATTAGCTCTAGTCTTTATACCAACAATTTGTGGTTTCTGGCTTATTACTAAAGCTTTAATGGTAATAAAAAGCAGTACGGTATCATTAATTGAGTTAAGTGAGCCATTATTTGCCATTGTATTTGCCTATATTATTCTTAATCAAAAATTAAATTTTGCACAGTTCGCTGGAGGTATATTAATTACTGGAGCTGTTTTATTAAATTATTTAGGACAAAATTACAATAATTTCAGAAAAAATTATAAATGAAACAAACTTCTTGGGTCCCAGCTACTATACTTGTTATGAGTAATATGATCGGTACTGGTATATTTATGTTACCAAGTCAGCTATCAAAAATTGGCGGAATATCTTTAATTAGCTGGTTAATAACTTTAGTTGGCGTGATTTCCCTAGCATTGGTATTAGCTAAATTAGCTTATTTATCACCAAAAAGTGCCGGGCTATATAGTTATGTAAAAGTAGCTTTTGGCAAATATTGCGGTCATCAAATTAATTTTATTTATTCATTCGCTGGAATTATTGGTAATGTTGCTGTGATAAGTGTTCTATCTGGCTATTTAGCAGATATTATGCCAGTTTTGAAACTACCTTTTATGTCTTTGATATCACAAATAATTATTCTTGGGCTAGTTTTTATTGTTAATATAAAAGGGTATAGAGCAATCAATTTTTTACAATCAGCATCTTTATTATTATCGCTTACACCTGTAATATATCTAATTTTCTTCGGTTGGAATTTATTTAGTTTAGAAACATTTAAAGCTGGATGGAATATAACACACATCTCTACAGGAAAGGCTAT
>JAJFBO010000040.1 GCA_020697025.1 Burkholderiales bacterium | reverse complement strand
ACCTGTGCACCAAAATCTTTACGTAATTCTGGAGCAATATTTTTAATTTGTTGCATAAATACACTAATTTGTCCAGATTTACCAATATATCTGGCTTTTACCTGGTCTAAATCGTGTATAGTAGTTGTGTTAGATAATTCAGCTAACCCTTGATCAAGGACTAAATCTAGTTTTTGTTGTTCCATGGTGAACTTCATGATTTCAAATAATAAAAAAACGGAGAGGTTTTATCATCTCTCCGTATATCAACCACTTAAGTGGTACTATTTAAACTGTTTGATGTGCTTTAGCAATCTCAACAAATTTTGCGAATGCTGCCTTATCATCAATTGCCAGCGCAGATAATACTTTTCTATCTACAACAACATTAGCTTTAGTTAAGCCATTGATAAACAGGCTGTATGTCAAGCCAAGTTCACGGCATGCAGCATTAATCCGCACAATCCACAAGTTCCTAAATTGACGTTTTCTTTGACGTCTATCACGATAGGCATACTGGCCAGCCTTCATAACCGCTTCGATAGCTACTTTATATACCGTGCTACGACGACCACGGTAACCTTTAGCTAATGCTAATACTTTTTTATGTCTGGCTCTGGCTACAACACCACGTTTTACTCTAGTCATTATTTATTCTCCTTATGCGTATGGCATCATTGATTTAACTGCAGCAACATCAGACTTATGTACCATTACAGTACCTCTTAGCTGACGTTTATTTTTAGTTGTTTTTTTAGTTAAAATATGACGTTTAAACGCCTGAGAACGTTTAACCGAGCCATTTGCCAATACCTTAAAGCGCTTTTTGGCACTTGATTTGGTTTTCATTTTAGGCATAATACACCTTCTATTTAATATCAACCCGGCATACTTATTTAATCAAAATTTACCGAATATTGAGCCCATTGCTCTTGTTTTTATTTATACAGGCAAGTCAAGTGACTAATAAGCCCATTAGGCTTTTAATACTTTATAAATACTCGACTACCCGACCATTTGAACCGATGATTTTAACACATATATCGCAATAAATACAAGAGCATTTTGAATTTATAATTTTAGCAAATACAGATATGCTACAATAACAATAAAGATTTAAGCTGGCACATCAAATAAAAAGATAAATATAATAAAAATGTCTTAAAGAAGTTAAAGAAATTAATTTGGACTAATAACGTGGAAATAACTAAGACTACAGGTAATTATCAGTGGACTAAAAGCGGTGGGAGATTGTTGCAGGTAATAAGTAATCCGGGTAGAAATTGGCTTTTTGTTCCAGCACCTGGCTTGGGCTCAGAGTCTTTGACTGAACTAATAACTCTTTTACAGGAGAAAGTTCAAGGTTCTTTATGGTTATTAGAACACCCTAATGATGGGTCTAATATTGCTAAAACCCTAAATTTTGCTAATTGGCGCAAAGCATTGATTGAAGCAGCAATCATGCTTGAAAAGCCAATTTTAGTTGGGCATTCTACAGGAGCTAAACTTATTCAAAATACTTCTGAAATAGAAGCTTTAGCCAGCGGATTTGTATTTATGAGTACAGCACCAGACATGAGGTGGAAAAGTAAGTTTTTGCAGCATATGCAACAAAATACTACACAAGCAATCAGAGACTCTGCTAGTGAGTATATTGCTAACCCAGGTAACGAGACACTTAGGAGTTTATTAATTGCGTCTCTTAAATTTTGCTTTATGCCTAAGAGTTTAAGTGCAGGGATTAAAATGATGGAAAATCTGCCAATCAATCATATAGCAGCTTCCTGGTCAGACTTGCATTTTGACCCAATTTATAAAGCTAAATTTGTTCCTAAGGCAATACCAACTTTAATTTTGGCTGGAGAATATGATCAAATAACTCCAATAAATGTATATGCAGACAAGACTGAATATCATAGAAAAAATATTTTAATTAAAAAAATAAGTAATGCAGCCCATTATCCATGGTTTGATAATCCAGGTGAAATAAGGCAATTTTTTTTAAAGTTTATTGAACTTTATCAGCTATAGAATAAATTATATTTTATTACAATGCTTTTATCCGTATAGTATAATTCTCCACTTCAATTAAATGTACTATAATACTAATTAAAATATTTATTTAATAATTAATTTTTTATAAGGAAAATTTAAATGCAAAAATTTCTTTTCTTAATTTTATCTGGTTTAATTGTAAATAGTTTTGCAATTGACTTTACTGGTAAATATCTATGCAGCGGATATGATACCAAAGATGGAGCATATACTGGTGATGTATTAACTTTAAAATTAGATGCAGGACATTCTTATGAAAAAAGAGATTTATATTCTTATTCGTTTATCTTAAGCGATGCTGCAACAGGAAAAATAGTATATAATGGAAGTGCTGTATCTGTAGGCAGCAATTTATCTATACATTTTAAAAATACAGATCCAAAAAAATCAACTGATGAAGGCGTTGGCCTGGCTGTTGCCTCTAAAATAACCCGGGATAAAAACGGAAATTTTATGCCCAGTAAAATTCAAAAATTTTATTATGAAAAAGACTATACCAGTGATGGTTCTGAAGAGTGTACTCAAATTAAAGAAAAGTAGTCCGTTACCTCTTATGCATATAATTGAGTCTGGAAAGTATGCGAAAAGAGTTTTGTCATATGTTATAAGTTTTAGGTTCTGCTAGCGCCCAAGCAATAATGACCCGGTCAAACGGGTCTTTATGATGCTTAGCTAATTCTTCCAGCTTAAGGATATTTTCAATTTCTGCATGTAGTATTTTGTGCAAATCATCGACCAGATTTAGACGTTAAATTGCATGAGTTTGTTTAATATCTTATTTTTTGTTTCCTGACTCGCAAAAGAACTATTCGCAGCGTTTATATTCATTTGTTTAATATCTGCAAAGGATAAATTATACATATTGCAAACATAATCATACTCATAGCTTAGTGTATTTCCAAACATTAAGCGATCGTCGGTATTTAATGCAACACTTATTCCATGATTAAACAGGCTTATAAATGGATGACTGCTAATATCTCCTGCCCCTGTCGCAATATTACTGGAAATATTAATTTCAATATGTATATTATTCTTTCTTATACCTTCTAGTGATTGGCATATTTCAGCGGTAGAAGCCTGTAGTCTATCAAAAATTTTAGCACAGTGGCCTAGCCTCTTGGCACCAAGATTAATAGCTTCAAGAATATATGCACATGGTGCTTCTTCTCCAGCATGTGCAGTAAAAGGTATGCCATTATCATTCAAGTACCTAATTGTATCAACGCTCTTGGATAATGGATAATTTAACTCAGCACCAGCAAAATCATAACCAACTACTCCGTCATTAATATATTTATGAGTTAATTTTACAAGTTCGAAATTAATTTCTGCTGCAAAATTTCTAATCCCGCACACTAATAAACCGTACTCCACTCCATATTTGAGCTTACCCTGATTTAATCCATCTAGCACAGATATGATTACCTCATCCATAGTTAAACCATTTTTGGTAAGTATAAATGGGCAAAAACGCACTTCTGCATATATAATGCCATCTAAGTACATATCTTCTATGAATTCATAGGCAACTCTACGGATAGAGTTTTTATCTTGCATTACAGAAGAGCTAACCGCAAATGCTGCCAGGCATTTATGTAGATCTTTTTGGTTAGATTGCTCAATAAACCATTTTGACAAAGCTACAGTTTCATAAGCAGGAAGGTCAATATTATTTTGTTTTGCAATATCAATTATAGTGCCTGCTCTTACCGCTCCATCCAAATGTTCATGGAGAAGTATTTTAGGTATTTTGTTAATAAAATCTATATTTAATGCCATCTACAGTTCTCCCAAAGCAGGTTTTTATTAAGTAAAAACCATACTCGACCATTTACTAATCATACTTAGTGATAGAACAGTTACAACACTTAAAAGTACAAATACACCGACTTCAAATTTATTTGCAAATAATGTTTTTTGCTGTTCGTACCTGGCAATAAAATAAAAAACTGCACCCACTAAATACATTAAACAAGATAATGCCAAAAACATTATACCACCAGAATAAACTAGCCAAATACCATATAGTACGGCTAATAAACCTTTGATAAAAGAAAGTGTATCCACCTTGCCTGTTTCAAGCACCAGCTTCATAGCAAAAAGTGTAGCCAGTAAATATGGCAGTAAAATTAAACTAGTAGCAAGCTGAATCATGGCTAAGTATACTGAATTGGTAAAAAATGCGAGAATAATAAATAACTGGGCTGCCAAACTACTCAATAAAACACAATTCACCGGCACATTTTTCTTATTCATTTTCAACAAAAATTTGGGCATAGTTTTATCTTCTGCTGCAACATAAAACATATTAGTTGCCAGCATCGTCCAGGCAAGTAATGCGCCTACCACACTAATTATTACAGTGATCCTGATTATATCACCACTATATGCCCCATAAATTGAAGATAATAATGCCGCAGTTGATGGTGTAGCTAATTCTCTGATAGCACCGCCTGGCATCATACCAAAAGGTAAAATTGAAATTATGGCATCAATAATACATACAACAATGGCACCTAAAAGGGTAGCTTTAGCTACATCTTGCATACTTTTAGCCCGCAGTGCAAAAATACACGCAGCCTCAATCCCGGTAAAATCCCAGACTGTTACTAGCATAGTGCTTTTTACCTGGTCAAATATGCCTCCTAATTTAACTTCAAAATGAAGGTTTGATTTAAACTGCGTCCAGTGAAATCCCACAAAAAAAACTACAATTACCGCAATCAAGGTAAGTATTTTTATTGCGCTAATTAGGATATTTATAAAAGATGCCTCACGAATACCACGGTTAATTAAAAAATAAACTACCCAAATTAACAGGGATTCAACCATTAATGCAGGTATCGTATTGCCTTTACCAAAAAATTTGAATATAGCAAAATTTCCAAGCGTTGCACAAATATATATCAGATAGCTTGCATTAGCCAAAAGGGCATTTAGTGCATATCCCCATGCTGAATTAAACCCTATATAATCACCAAAACCATGTTTGGCATAACCATATAAGCCGCTTTGAATATCTGGACGCTTATTTGTAATGTAGATAAATGCCCAGCTTAAAGATAATATGCCAATAGTTGTAATTATCCAGCCAATACTAATTGCAGCAACTCCAGCACCATGCGAAATATTTTGTGGAATATCAAATACCCCGCTACCCATCATTGATCCAAAAATCAATGAGAATAACGCCACAAAAGATAAATCTTTTATATTAGTTGTTGTAGTTTTTATATTGCTCATAGTATCCATGTACAAAAAAGCCACGTGGGCGCCATTTATTTAATAATAATTTATTTGGCTTGTTCGCAGTTAAACATCCATTTAATGCCAAATTTATCAGTTAGCATGCCAAACCTGGCGCCCCAAAATGTATCTTGAAGCTGCATTGTTACTACGCCGTCTTTTGCTAATTTATCAAATATTTCTTTTTGCTTGGCTTCATCCTCAAAATTAAGGCTCAGCGTTATTGGACTGCCTTCTGGTATTAGCTTAACTGTACCACAGGGACCGTTTTCGCTCTCCATTACATCTGAAGCCATAAAGGATATTTCTCCTGCCCTAAATGATGCATGCATAATTTTATTTTGCCAGCTATTAGGTAAATTTTTGCACATGTCTTTATTATCTGAATACAGACTCTTGTACTCAACTTTACCGCAAAATACTTCACTATATAAATTTAATGCTTCTTCACAATTACCACTAAAACTTAAATACGTACTTAACCGCATAATACTCTCCTAAATTATTTAAATTAATGTACAGGCAGTAATTGTAGCAAAAACACCTATTCACGGTGAAAATAAAATGCCAAGCCTATATGCTTTCAAACAAATTTTATAGGGTTATGAATTATATAAAAAACTGTGAACGTAAGAGAAAATATAAGAATTACTGCATTATCTCGTATTACAGGAAAAATTTAGCTAACTGCAGGCAAAGTCCTGCCACGATGGCGCACGCAGGAAAGGTTAGAACCCAGGCAATAAGAATATTTTTAACTATACTCCAATTTACACCAAAATGACTAACGTTACCAGCTCCCATAATAGAACCAGCAACAGCATGGGTTGTACTAAGTGGCATACCAAAACGAGAGCCAATAAATAATAACATAGCAGAGCTGATTTCTGCAGCAAAACCACTAGATGGAGTTAATTTAGCGACCCTGGTGCTTAAAGTTTTAATGATTTTAGCACCACCGAACAATGTACCTAACGCCATGCATATTGCACAAGCAATAATAACCCAGAATGGAACACTACAAGTTGGAATAAGATTACTGGCAAATAAAGTTAAAGTAATAATTCCCATAGTTTTTTGCGCATCATTCGTACCATGGCTAAAAGATAAAAAAGCTGTAGATAAAACCTGGATTTCACGAATAAAATTATTTGTTTTTCTAGGCTGTGTATTATTTTTTAAACCTTTATGAATTAAAATTACAATCAGCATTGCCATAATAAAACCTAAAATTGGGGATATAATCATTGGTAATACTACTTTATTGGCTATTGTAGCAAAATTAATTACATGCCAGGAATTATTGAACATAATGGCTCCTACTAGTCCACCAATTAAGGCATGCGATGAACTAGATGGAATACCAAAATACCAGGTTGCCAGATTCCAGATAATAGCAGCGCTAAGGGCAGAAAAAATTACGCTATTAGTTGCTAAAGAAGGATCAGCAAAACCTTTGGCAATCGTAACAGCAACTGCTGTACCACATAGTGCACCAATTAAATTAAAAAAAGCAGAAATAAAAATTGCCTGATGTGGCTCCAGGGATTTTGAGGAAATGGATGTTGCTACTGCGTTTGCTGTATCATGAAACCCATTTATAAATTCAAAAAACAAGGCAATTACGATAATTACAATAACAGCTATTGGGATATGCATATGATACTTATATACTCTTTAATGAAACTTGTGCAATTAGATCAGCAGCACTAACACTTAATTCAATGGCTGAATCTATACTTTTATAAATTTCTTTTAATTTTAAAATAGTCAATGTATCAAATTTACCTGAATACATCTCATTAATCGCATGACGAAAATCCTCAATACCGTTTTCTTCCAATTCATTGATTTTTTCACTACTATGAGCTATTTTAGCACCATCATTAACCTTTAGGCCGCTAACACAATCAACTAATGCCTTTGTAATAATTAATAATGTATTGGCATTTTTTATCAGGCAATCATCAGTATTAGCATCTATATTATAAATTTTTAATTTGGTACTTATCTTTACAATCCGTTTGGTTAACTTGTTTAAAAGCCCAGATAGTTCCTGTATATCGCCCCGGTCAATTGGTGTTATAAACATTTTGCTTAGCTGCTGTAAAACTTTTTTATTTATATCATTAGCTTTTTGCTTTAAAATTCTTGAATTGGCGCAAAGTTCATCAGTTTGCACAGGATCTTTAGAATTAATGATATCAACAAAAATTTTTGCGGACTCATGTGCGTTTACAGACGCT
>JAJFBO010000287.1 GCA_020697025.1 Burkholderiales bacterium | reverse complement strand
GAAAATGTACAATGACAACAAAGCAAGCTAATAAAAATCTTGCATTGTCAATACGAAAACTTCGCTGTTTTCCTGCATCATTGGTACTATTCACATTAATATTCTGGCTAATTAGATTTGTCATTTCTATTTTGCAATACATTCGTTTTTACTTGAACCGGCATATGCTTATTGGTACTTATTGTCTTTATTAGCCTGGAGGTTTATATTACCTGCTGCTGCCCAATTTAAGTATGCGCTATTATTATCAATTATTGCGGGTATTGCTGTAGGACTGGATGCCAGGGCAGGAACATATTTATCGCTTAGCCGGACAATATCTTTTTTTCCATTCTTCCTTCTTGGAAACCTGTATGGTAAAAAGCTGTTAACATTTGATTTTAAATATGCAAAAGTTTTAAGCATTATATTATTGGTAATGGCTTTTTTATTAGTATATTTTTTTTATAGACGCTTAAATATTTCTCCAGATTATTTATTAATGAAAGAACCTTATTACAAATTTGATACATATGTTCTTAAAGGAGCAGCAATAAGGCTTATGATATATGCAGTCTCCTTTGTACTAATGCTATCATTTTTTAATCTTTTGCCAAATAGAAAAACCTTAATCTCCGGATTAGGTGCACGGGGAATGTATGTATATATGCTACATATTTTTATTAATGGTATCATGATAAAAATGAATGTATATGAGCATCCAACTTTATTAACTCAAATATTACTTATTCCTTTTGCTATTTTATGTACAGTAATTTTGGCCTCAAAATATACAGAAAAGATATTTAAACCTATATTCTTTCCTGAATATGTAAAAAAATTGTTTAAATAGTATAAAAGGTAAATAATTTGCATAACATAAATCTCATATTATCGATTAGCAGATTTTATAGTTTGTGACATAAAATCTATTTCAGCTTTAAGAGTTGTATAGTCAAGAAGCCGCCATTCCCAATTTGGCGAACCTATAGTACCTGGCGTATTTAATCTGGCAAACGCGTTTAATCCCAAGATATCCTGGAGAGGAAAGATTGCGTATTTAGCCCTACATTTTAATATATAGGAAATTATTGCTCGTTTTAAATCACGAGAGATTGAATTTGGACCTTTGGAAGTAATTTTAAAATAACTTCTAATTTGCTGTCGATGAACTGTAGATAATGTTTTATACCAGGCAACTAGCGTAGTATTATCATGTGTGCCGGTATAAATTACCATATTACTGGTATTTTCAAATTCAGTATTTTTTTTATTTATATCAAAATGAAATTGAAAAACTTTCATCCCGGGTAGTTTATATTTATCCCTAAGTTTATATACCTCAGGACGCAAATCCCCCAAATCTTCTGCAACAATTTTAATATCAGGAAGTTTTTTATATATTGTATTAAATAGTGCATAGCCGGGAGCTTCTACCCATTTCCCATCAATTGCCGTGTTACAATGGGCAGGTATTTCCCAGTAAGTATCAAAAGCCCGGAAATGATCAATACGTAAAATATCAAATAATTTGGCATTGCCCTGCAAGCGCTGGGTCCAGAATTTGAAACCAGTTTTTTCTAATTTATCCCAATCATATAAAGGATTACCCCAGCGTTGCCCTGTGGCAGAGAAAAAATCTGGTGGAACTCCCGCAATATAAGTTGGATTACCACTTTTATCTAATAAAAATAGCTCCTGATTTGCCCATACATCAACAGAATCGAGGCCTAAATATATCGGAATATCGCCCAAAGCTGTTTATTTTGTTTATTTTTAGGCCAGTTTCTATATTTATCTGGCCACCGGGTCCACAGATTTAAACTATTTATTTTTTTAAAAGTTAAAAATACCGCGTAATCGTCTAGCCAATGATGACTAGTTATAAACTGCTGGTATTTATCTTTATAGAGATTGGTTTTCTTAAAGTTTGTAAATGCTAACTGGAGCAGCGGTTGTTTATGACTACGGACTTTGATATAATCCACCGATTTATTTTGAGGGTTAACAGGTTTTATATCATTAGCTTCTAATAGGCAATTATCGACCAATTTATCAATATTAATGTAAATTTCATCGCCGGCGAAAGATGAATATGCCTGATATGGTGAATTACCAAAACCTAGTGGGTTTAGCGGCAATACCTGCCAGATTTTCATACCCATAGCAGATAAAATATCAATAAATTCGTATGCAGTATTACCAAAATCTCCGATGCCATAAAGTGATGGCAATGAAGATACAGGCATTAAACAACCGGCTTTTTTCATTACAAATTTATCTTCCAGATGTCTTTATTATATTGGGCAATAGTACGGTCAGAACTAAAGTATCCGGCATTGGCTATATTAACTAAGCTCTTATTTAGCCAGGTTAGTCGGTTCTCATAATCTTTAAATGCCTGATCTTTTACCTTGATATAGTGGTTTAAGTCAATTAATGTCATAAACAAGTCTTTACCCACCAATTCATTGAATAATTCAGTTAACTTTTGCTGATTACCCAAGGCAATTATTTGTCTGGATATTATAAAATCAACTGTTTGTTTAATAACTGGGTCATTATTATAGTAGTCTGCAGATTTATAACTGTTTGTTTGATAAAGTTCAATGATTGTATTACTATCTTTACCAAAGATATATATATTTTTCGGGCCGACTAATTCGGCTATTTCAACATTGGCTCCGTCCATAGTACCTAAAGTAATTGCACCATTTAGCATAAATTTCATGTTACCTGTACCACTGGCCTCTTTTGAAGCTAATGAAATTTGTTCAGAAATATCAGCAGCTGGAATTAATTTTTCAGCAACAGTAACATTATAGTTTTCGACAAATAAAATTTTGATATATTTATTTACATCTTTATCGTTATTGATCAATTGTTGCAGGCATAAAATTAAATGTATTATATGTTTGGCAATTTTATATGCCGGTGCTGCTTTGCCGCCAAAAATGAAACTAATTGGTCGGTCTGGATAAATTCCTGATTTAATTTCCAGATATTTGTGGATAATATATAAAGCATTCATTTGCTGGCGTTTATATTCATGGATACGTTTAATTTGTACATCAAAAATTGAGTTAAGTGGTAATTCAACATTGTAATGAGTTCTGGCATAATCAATAAACTGCTGTTTTTTAGTTTGCTTAATATTTTCTAATGCATTTAAAACCCGGGTATCATTGGAATAATTGGCTAATTGTTTTAAGGCCAAGGCATCTTTTTTAAATTTTGAACTGATTAAACCCTCTAAATACCTGGTTAATTCTGGATTTGAATGCAATAGCCAACGCCTGAAAGTAATCCCATTAGTTTTATTATTAAATTTTGTCGGATAAATTTTATTAAAATTATGCAATTCACTGTTTTTTAAAATTTCGGTATGTAATGCCGCAACACCGTTAACACTAAAGCTATAGTGAATATCAAGATGTGCCATATGGATAATATTATCCATATCAATAATAGCCAAATCCGGGTTAGGGTATACTTTTTTAGCTTTTGCATCTAAATATTTGATGATATCAATTAAGGAGGGTACTACTTTTTCTAAATATTTTAATGGCCATTTTTCAAGTGCTTCTGCCAGTATGGTATGATTGGTATAAGCTACTGTTTGTGATACAATGTCTATAGCCTTATCAATTGTAAGTCCTTTAAGCAATAAGCGGCTAATTAGCTCTGGAATAACTAATGTTGGGTGTGTATCATTAATTTGGATAACAACATGCTTATGCAAATTATTAAATGAATAATTATTAGCTTCCATTTCAGAAAATATTAAACTAACTGCATTACTTACCATGAAATATTGCTGGGCGATACGTAGTAAATGACCGGCTTCATCACTATCATCTGGATATAAAAATATAACCAGGAACCGTACAACTTTAAATGCACAAAAGAAAGTATATTACATTTCCAGTGAGTTTTTAATTGGTAAGTTACTTGGCAATAACCT
>JAJFBO010000039.1 GCA_020697025.1 Burkholderiales bacterium | reverse complement strand
CATTAATATGGTTTTTCATAAAAAGAAAGTCATTAACAACATCCTGGGCATATGTGGTTTTTAGCATATTAACTCCTTAAAAGCTATTTGTTTATATAAAAACATAATATTTTAGATAAGTATACTACTGTCACGACTGTAGAAATACCAAGTAGAGTAAATAAAATTCGCTCTATTATTACCATTATTCCATTAAATTCAATTAAGTTGAATAAAATAGTAATCATGGCAGTCAAAAAAAATACATATGCCCCATAATGTCTGGCCATGGAAACTACTATTAAAAACATGACTGGCAGCATTAAAATAGACAATATTAATTTGTCATGAATTAAAATGATTAATACGCCAGCTAAAATACTACCAATTAATGTTCCAAAAAGTCTATGCTGCGCCCGTTTAAGTGAGGACTCATGATCTGAGCGTAAAATCAATAAAGCAGTCATAGGGGCGCAATATTGCTGGGGAAGTTTTAAATATCCGGCAATCGCGTTGGCAGCGCATACTGCAACAGATAACTTTAAAGCAAACTTCAGATTATTAACATTAAAAGAAAAAATTCGATTAGACGCTTCTGCTAAGGAGCGTTTATTATTATATTTATAGCAAAAAAATAAGTGTCCTAAGTATCCACTTAATACAAGTGTCAGGGCGCCACTACAAAAAAATATCCCATACATAATTGCGCCAGATATTGATGTTGGCAAGCCAGAACCAATAATAAATAAATTAGAAATGAATAAAACTGGGTTACTGTAATTCCAGCACCAATACTTAGGATTAAACCATGCCAGATACGGTGTGTAATTAATGATTTTAGTCCTACAACTTCAACAAGAGTAGCAATAAAAACACCTAGCACGGCAAGAATAAAATTTAGATTATTATGTGAATAAATAACATAGATAGTACTGAAGATTGCACTTAAAATACCAGCTCTTATACCAAGAGCAATAGCATCTTGATCTAGATTTAAATAGCGGCTGTGGTGTAACATTAAAATTTCTTAATTAAATGAGTTATATCTCTAATCTAAACCCATGATTAAGCCAGTCTTTTATACCGCCATCCATAGATATAACATTAGTATAACCCATTTTTTGCAGGTTATAAGCTGATAATACTGAACGAAACCCGCCGCCGCAGTAAAGGATAATTGGTGCTGATTTGTCGGGAATACTTTTTTCAATATCCCGTTCGATAATACCACGCGCCATATGAGTTGCATTTGGGATATGGCCTTGTACCCACTCATGGTCTTCACGTACATCAATTAAAGTAAAATTTTCGTTAGCATCTAGTCTGGCTTTAACTGTTGATACATCAGTTTCTTTAACCAGTGGGCGATATTCTTCAACTAGCTGTAAAAAATCTATATTATGCATAATTTTTATTTCCTATGAAATTTTAGCCATTAAATTTTTAATTGCTAATGCTCTATGGCTAATTTGATTTCTAATCTCTGAGTCTAACTCGGCAATCGTCATTTTATATTCTGGCAAATAAAAGTGTGGATTATAACCAAACCCGCCATTACCTTGTGCTTTATCTACAATTTCACCATGTAAACTTCCATCAGCAATTATCGGCCTGGGGTCATTACAACCATTAACCATAACTAAAACAACATAATAAAAGGCTGATCTATCATTATGTCCTTGCAAATCCTCAATTAGTTTTACATTATTTTTGGCATCATTACGTGGCAGTCCCGCATATCTTGCAGAAAATACTCCTGGTTGTCCATTAAGTGCATTAACACATAAACCAGAGTCATCAGCAAGTGCAGGTAAACCAGTGACTTTACTGCAATGCCTGGCTTTATGCAGCGAATTTTCTACAAAAGTGAAATATGGTTCATCAATCTCTGGCACGTTTAGCTTTGCTTGAGGAATAATCTCTATTCCAATACTTGCAAATATACTGCTAAACTCTTTAATTTTACCTGGATTATTTGAAGCAAGTACTAGCTGTTTCATTTCTCTTGCAGTATAAACAGGTTTAATTTTATAGTCAATTACCTAACCCTCATACCCGGTTTTGCACCTTCATCAGGTTCCAGTATATAAATACCACTATTTTTGTCTTCTGAACTAGCAGCAAGTATCATACCTTCGCTTAGGCCAAATTTCATTTTACGTGGTGCTAAATTAGCTACCATTATAGTGTGCTTGCCAATTAAGTCCACTGGATTATATGCGGATTTAATCCCAGCAAAAACATTGCGTTGTTCACTGCCAATATCCAGGGTAATTTGTAATAGCTTGTCTGCACCTTCAACATGCTTGGCATCAATTATCCTGGCTACCCGTAAATCTATTTTAGCAAAATCATCAATATTTACAGTTTCTGCAATAGCTTCATATTGTGTGGCTACTATGCTATTTTCAGCTGCTAAGTTACTTGGAACATTAGTATCATTAATACTTGCTTTATTTATTTCTAACATGTTCTCAATCATTTTTGGTTCAATCCTTGAAATTAAATGTGAATAAGGTTTAATGGCATGATTACATAAACTACTATTTAAATCAGACCACATTAATGGGCTAATATTTAAAAACTCTTCAATTTTAGCAATTAAATCAGGAACAATAGGCTTTAAATAAATACTAATTAAACGAAATGCATTAATTAATATACTACATACCTTATGTAATTCTTCTTGTTTTGCCGGGTCTTTAGCTAAAATCCATGGCTTTGTATTATCTACATATACATTTATTTCATCCACTACTGCCATAATTGTCCTGATTGCTTTATTATATTCACGCTCAGTATAATATTTGGCAACAGTTTCTTTTATTAATAACACCTGGTCAAGTAAACTATTGTCTTGGGTTTTTGCACATAATTTATTATCAAAATTCTTGCTTAAAAAACTACTGCTGCGAGCTGCAATATTAATAAATTTACCCACTAGTTCAGAATTAACCCGGGCGATAAAGTCATCTAGTGATAAATCAATATCTTCAATTTTATTACTTAGTTTACTTGCAATATAGTAACGATAAAACGTTGGTGATAATCCAGATTGCAGATAACTTTTTGCTGTAATAAATGTTCCGCGTGACTTGGACATTTTTTGGCCGTCTACAGTTAGAAATCCATGAACAAAAACGCTCTGAGGCGTTTTATAATTTGAGTAGTATAGTACTGCCGGCCAAAACAGGGCATGAAAATATAAAACATCTTTACCAATAAAGTGATAGAGTTTAACATTATCATCTTGCCATAAATCATCGTAGTTAATATTATTAGTATTACAGAAGTTAAGCAAACTGGCCAAATATCCAACCGGGGCATCAAGCCATACATAAAAAAATTTATCATGGGTATCTGGTATTGGAAAACCAAAGTATGGTTTATCCCGTGAGATATCCCAGTCTTGCAAGCCAGACTCCAGCCATTCCTGCATTTTATTCTTGGCTTCTACTTGCAGGCGGTTGTCAGTATCCAACCATTTTTTTAGAAATTCGCTGCATTCACTGAGTTTAAAGAAATAATGTTCAGATTCTTTTATAACTGGTTTATTACCAGAGATGGTTGAATATGCATCGATTAAGTCCATTGGACTATAAGTAGTGCCGCAGGCCTCACAATTATCACCATATTGATCAACAGCCCTGCATTTAGGACAGGTGCCCTTGATAAATCTATCAGGGAGAAACATACCTTTTTCTTCATCATATAATTGGTTGATAACTTTACTATATATCTTATTGTTTTGTTTTAGACGATTATATATTTGATAAACTAATAATTCACTTTCTTGTGAATGTGTGTTATAGTAATTGTCAAAACTGATTCCAAAAGCATTTAAATCTGCCAGATGATCCTGATGAACCGACTTTATTAGCTCTTCAGGGGGTATGCCCAAATGCTGTGCTTTTAGCATAATTGGTGTACCATGAGTGTCAGTTGCACAAATAAAATAGCATTCATATGATTGCATTTTATGAAAACGTACCCATATATCAGCTTGGATTTGTTCTAATATATGTCCAAAGTGAAGGCTGCCATTAGCATAAGGCAGTGCGCAGGTAACAATTAATTTTTGCATAGTTTTAATAATCTGGAAAAAATTTATGAGAAACGATATTATAGCACATAAAGTAGGGGCCGGACTTACCAGGATCCCTAATATAAAAAATATTATAGCTGTTACCAGCGGTAAGGGTGGCGTGGGTAAATCTACTACTGCGCTAAATTTAGCAATTGCTTTGGCTAAAACCGGGGCAGGTGTTGGTTTATTAGACGCCGATATTTATGGACCTTCAGTCCCAATGCTAGTTGGTGAGCGTGGGTTTAAACCTGATGTGGTTGAGGCTTGTTTTGTGCCTTTAGATAAATACGGAATTAAAATATTATCCTTTGGCTTTTTAATTGATGAAAAACAACCAGCTATCTGGCGCGGGGCCATTGTTAATAAAGCACTTAATCAGATGATGTTTGATACTAATTGGAATGAATTGGATTATATGATTATTGATATGCCGCCCGGAACCGGAGATATCCATTTGACGATGTGTCAAAAAATGCCAATTACTGGTGTGATAACAATTACGACTCCTCAGGACATAGCTTTGGTAGATGTTACTAAAAGTATTGAAATGTATAAAAAGTTGGGTATTACATGCTTAGGCGTTATCGAAAATATGAGTACGCATAAGTGTACTAATTGTGGTCATGTAGAGGCTATCTTTGGCAGTAGTGGAGGGGATAAACTAGCTGCAGGATATAATCTTCCATTATTAGCGAAGTTACCCTTAGATATTCAAATCCGCCAATCTTCTGATGAAGGATGCCCGATAGCTCTGGGTGAGGATACTGTAGCCAAACTGTATATGGATTTAGCCGCTTCGCTCGAAGCGGAGTTAGCCAAATTACCCAAGGACTATTCAGCAAAAATCGGCAAAGTATCGACTATTTAAATTAGTAATTTAAGATAGTTATTTTATATGTCATGGAGATGATGAAATGTTAAAAATAAAAATTATATTAATTTATATTATTTGTATAATGCTGATTTCATGTGGTGGGGGTGGTGGCGGTAGCGGGAATGGTGGTAACACGCCGATACCTCCTAATCCAGTTAGAAATTCAGTTCCTGTAAATATTGGTAATGTAGCAACTATTCCTTTTGGTTTTGGTGGCAATAGTGTAAATGCAATAGTTACCAATAATCTATCAGATCAGCTTACATTGACCGGTGCAAGCTACATTTTATATAGTGCATCCGGTTCTAATGTTCCACAAAATGCCGCATCAGCCTTTAGTCCGGTGAATGTTGGTTTATGTAGTAAAATTCAGGCTAATGGTTCATGTACAATCCAGCTACATATCCCAAATAATTCTAATACGCAAGGCCAATATTTAGTAACCATGAATTTTAATGATTCTGTTACAGGAGAAAATTTTACAGCTGCACAATTAATTTCTTATTCAAATGCTATACCTGTTGATACTAATGGGGTACAAATATCCGTAATAAATAATACATTATATAATATTGCAGGCGGTTCAACTACCTTTAGTGTCCCATTTATTCTAACAAAACCAGTTAATAATATATTTGCAGTTAGTCAAAATAATAACCTGGCTTTTGCGCCATATATTACTTGTCTAGGCAGTCCTCCTTTTCTGGCTGGTACATTATGCACTTTAGAAGTGAAAGTTTCTGATACGGGAAATATAAGTAAAATTTCCGGCAATATAATAGTTACAGGTAATAAAGCTTCTACAAAATCCGAGAATGATTATATGTTTAATGTGCCCATTAATGTAGTGCAAAATGATACGGGTAATCTGATAACCTCAGCTGCAAATGTTGTTGTCAACCCGGCAGATGGAAGTTCTCCGCAGGCAATAGCTTTATTTAATAATGGTAACCAGCCAATTAATAGTTTAAGTCTAACCGGTAATATGCCCATCAAAGGTATTAATACATGCAATAGTATATTAAATCCAGGGGCTGCATGCATGTTTACCGTTAATGCTAATTTAACCCTAAGTATTCAAGAACAGATTTTAATTAATTATGTAAATAATGGAAATAACCAGACAGCTATTTTTAATGTAAACTATATTGCAACATCGTCTGTTGCCGGATTATCCATGTTTTCAGGTGGAAATTTAAATAATACAATAGTGAATAATACTAATTCTATTGATATACAGGTAACAAATACTGGAAATGTGGCTTTAAATAATATTTCATTTACGCCATTACAGCTCCCGGCAGGCATGACTTATATAAGTAGTAACGATAGGTGTGCTGTTGATGGGACCCAATTTTTAGCTTCTGGACAAAGCTGTATATTAACTATCCGTTATGCACCTGCTGTTCCATCTTCTGGCCCGTCATTTACAATTGGTGAAATTGCCAGCTACAGAGCAACTGATGGAAGCCATGACCAATATACATCATCTTCAATCACCATTAATTATTCGGCAATTGCAGGTGCAGCTTTTGTTTATATTATCCCCGGATCAGTAAACTATGCTATAAAAGCAGATAATATTGATACTATGACTAAAACATTTACTATTGTAAATGCCAGTTTGCTTCCGGCTAATATAATTTCTGAAAGCTTAACTAACTCAGATATTCCTTCGTATAAAAATATAGGGGGGACTTGCAATTTTCCCCAAACATTAGGGCCTGTGGGTAGCGGCACTGACTCTTGTACAGTTATAGCCAGTTTTGGCCCGACCGAATCAGATATCCAGGTTTCTTCGCAAATGGTCATAACATATGCAGCTTTTGGAGGAACAGCAAAGGCATTTTCTAATTTGACATTTAATAGTTCATCTACGGCATTAATAAATATACTAAGTGTAATAGCAAATAATACCAGTGGCGGTTCTGGTATTAACAGCAACCCCTATACTTTTATAAATTCGCCAATCTTACCGCCAATTGAATTCACCATAACTTACCAAAATACCGGAAGTGAAAGTGCCGAAAATTTTAACGTAGCTCTTAATACTTTACCAGTTGGTTACTATGCTATAGGCGGTAACTGCGGATTTGGTTCAAAAGTCTCCATCCTAAATGCTCTAGGCGGAACCTGTACTGTAATGTTTAGCGCAATAGATACAAGCTTATACAATTCATATAGTTTTAATACTAATATAAATTTTCGCTTACCAGGGTTTAGTTATAAAAATAAAACTTCTGGACTGGTTATAAATCCATCACCCATATATGAAGGTAATAGTATGATATTTGTAAATTCCAGCTCATTTAATACAGTTACCCAGGCTCCGGCAATCTGGACGACTGGCGCATCTGGAGGAACCAATATACTAAAATTTTTAGGAGGAATGGGAACTTCTGCAGAGACAGAGGTTACTATTTTAAATCAATCAGATTTTACCAGTGCTGGAACATTTACTTTTGCCAGTGGAAGTGGCGGGGGGAGTGCGGGCAATTGCAAAATAACTATTCCGAACGGCAATTGTACAATTGGAATAATTAACACTGCTGGTATCCCGTTGACATCTATGTATTTTTTATATTTAGTGTCCCCTCCCGGATCTAATTTAGGAGTTATGAATTTAGGCAGCTTTAGCTTCATCAATTAGAACTGTAATTACTTAATACTTAAATTAAGTAATTACTATAATGATATTTAATAACCTAGGATATTATTCATATTAACCGCAGATATACTACTTACTCCTGTATCTGCCTTATTCCATGACAAAGCAGGATTATCTAATGAATATCTGATAGCACCATTCTGAGCTAAAATCCAGTACCCATTATAAAAAGTAACAGAATTTGAGGTAATATTTGCTGTTACACCAAAAGCCCAGGCTGTCCCATCTAATGAAGTTAATACAGTACCATTTGCTCCCACTGCCATACAGCCAACATGGCTGTATGCACAGTCTACACTTTTTAAATCATTAGTGCCAAAAGTAGAGTTTTCCCAGGTAAGTCCGTCTGTTGAAGTTAAAATAATTCCATTATTACCAACGGCAACATACATATTATAAGTATTAAAAAAAACTACTGAATTCAAGTTTTGTGAAGTAGTAGATGCTTGGGTAGTCCAACTGTTATTATTAACTGCTTTAGTAAGTATTGTCCCACTATTACCAACTATTACACAATTACTGTATCCGCATGCAATACTATTTAAATTATTGGTAACAGGGACACTTACAGTATTCCAGATTGCTCCGGCTCCATCATTAGAAAATAATAGCGTTCCATGTACGCCAAGTGCGTAACAGTTATTTGAGTTAAAGCATTTTATACTATTTATTTTATTTGTAGTTGTAGAGTTTATATTGGACCAATTCGTCAAATTATTTGATGATGCAATAGCGCCTGAAGTACCTGCAGCAATATAGTTAATTGCTCCATCCGTAAGATTGTAAGTAA
>JAJFBO010000038.1 GCA_020697025.1 Burkholderiales bacterium | reverse complement strand
CATAAATTATTGTAAAGTAGTTTATAAGAATCACGATTTTGCATAATCTAACATCATAATTAAAGCATCAAATTTATCGCTGCCAATTATATAATAATCTTTGCGGGTTGATATTTGGGTAAAGCCCATTTTTTTGTATAAGGCTATTGCAGGGAAGTTATTAATTGTTACTTCCAGAAAAACTTTACCAATTATATATTGCTTATCTAATCTGGATAAAACTTCAGTTAATAAAAAAGTTGCCAGACCCTGGTTTTGATATTTTGCATCAATGCCAAGCTGTAAAATTTCTACTTCATCAAAATTAACAGCAATTACTACAAAACCACAAATATCATGGTTAATTTCTAACACATATATCTTGTGATTTTTGTTAACTAAACACTCCTCGTATTGTATCATACCCCACGAAGTTTTATTTACCCGCCGATCTAAAAAGGCAATTTGAGGTAATTCATTAGCACAGGCTAAGCGTATGTTTTTATTCATCATGGCTTTTTTTATTATTAGCAAATGCCTGTTCATTCAAATTTAGCGCTACTTTATTGCGTAAATAAAGTAAATCAGCATTCGTGGTTGTAACTGCTGCAAATTTACCTAAATGAGCGAGTCTTATTAAGTATGCTGCATCTGGATATTTAGGCGTAATTAAATTTTTTAATAACAATGTTCTTGCTTCGTTTGGCAGTAAATTTTCATATTGTTTAAATCCTGATCCAATAACTATCATATTCTCCAGTTCAGGAATAAGCGTTATATCATTTGGATTAATTACTTGTGGCTGGATGAAATATTCAAAGGTTTTGGCATTTACTCCAGCAAAATATAATTGATTAAGCCTGGCATCTAAGCCTATTAAAACTTGTGTTTGTCCAGGGGGCCGCCGAATTAATTCATAAGCTTGTAGCGCATAGATAGCAAAAGCAGGAATTGGAATTAATAAAGCTTTTATGCCATAGGCAATTCCTAGTGCAACACATAGGCCTATTCTAAGGCCTGTAAATGAACCAGGTCCCTGATTATAGGCAATATGTGTTAATTCACTAACAGTAATACCAGATTTCATTAATAGCTCTTTAATCTGTGGAATAATATTTTCCGATTGCTTGTTATCTACTTTCTCAAAAAATATTTGCGGTGCATTATCACCTAATTGCAAAGCCAGGGACAAATAAGAAGACGATGTATCTATTGCCAGAATATTCATGATAGTATTAACTTTGGAAATACATGTATAGGATTCACTCTCACACTAAGGTGCAACGGCTATAGCGTCTGCTTCAACTAGTGCAGCTTTAGGTAATTCTTTAACACCGATTGCTGCACGTGCCGGATATGGCTCGGTAAAATATTTAGCCATAATTGTATTGATTGTTGCAAAATTATTCATATCAGTTAAATAGATATTTAATTTTACAATATCATTTAGAGTAGCTCCGGCAGCGATAACCACTTCTTTTAGGTTTTTAAACATTTGTTCGGCCTGGGCTTCGACGCCAGACTCTAGTTCCATAGTATCTGGAATAAAACCTAGTTGGCCAGATATATAAATTGTATTGTCTGCTTTAATAGCCTGAGAATAGCAGCCAATTGCTTTCGGGGCTTTATTAGTATGAATAACCTGTTTCATTTTTACTCCTTTGTATACATTTTACTTGCTTGCTAATCTTCTCTTATTATCTTTTCTCTGCAGAAAAGATTGATAGGAGTATACTTTATTTTTATATATCGATTGCTTCCTTCAAAATAGTAAGCATTCATAATATTTGCCGGATTTGGTCCGGTTGAATCTGTAACATAGGTATTGACTATACTCCAATAATTTTTATCAAATTTAGATCGATTACTTTTTTCCAAAAGATAATCTTCGTCCTTTTTATGATATTTTTTGCCTTTAGGTTTATTCGGCTTGTCCTGTTCAAAAGGGCCAGTATAGCTAATTGTTCCAACTGCATAGTAGTCATCAATCTTTATAATAGTAATTTTAACTTCTTCTCCAGTAGGTGGGAACATATAATTTTTTGTCCCAGTTTCTGGAATCATAGTATCTCCTTTAGGTTGATACGAAAATTTGATTTCTGTCAGCTTTTTCTTGCTTACCTTACTGCTGCCGAATTCTAAAATATTTACTGTAGAGAAAGTAGTATTTGCCTTAGGAAAATCTTGAATAAAATCTATATTTGGAAGATATGTGGGATTACCAATAGTAACGTTTGTTTTTTCATCATATTGAACTAGTACGATGCTAAGTTCAAATTTATCCTTTTGCCCAGGTCGGCTAACTAATTCCCACTCAACCGAGATTGGATGAATTAGAGGGTTCACTGCTTCTTGATCGGCTGAAACTTTATTAAAACACTGTACTTTACTGGTTATAACAGTGCCATAACTTGCACCTAAAGTTAGTATTATTGCCAAGGCCAAAATATATTTATTTGTTTTCATATGTACTTTCTCTTATTTACTATATATTATATCGTACATTCAGTATGTAAATGATGATTTCCCCTGCATATTTCATCCCATTTCTCTTTAGAAGGGTGGTATTCTGTTTCGTATAGCGGGTCTTTATTATAAACTATTTTACAAATTATTTCCCTTGCTGGTAAATAATTAAAGCTAGCTAGCCAGTTTTCTTCATCTTCGTCGTTCTTTACTACATATGGAATAGAGTAATTTGTAGTACCTTGAAAAGATAATAATCTTCCATTAAGAGGATCGTATTGTGTTGATGATCCATTTTCTTTTTCCAGCTTAGCTCCTTTATCAGAAATTTTATAGACATTTTCACTGACAAAGTTAGGTTCAATACCTTTTTTAGATTTTTCAAGGCTTGAATACAATGTTTTAGTTTTATGAAAGGACTGAGTTACCGTATCTTTGACAGTCCAGGTAAAAAATAAATTATTAGATTCGCCTGCTGAGTCTTTTATCAGATAAGAAGCGGTAGAATTTTTATCTATAGTAGCAAAGCATGTGCCGTGTTCTTCTGAATTGGCTATATTGATACATAGGCACAAGGCAAGTAATAGATTTAATAAATATATATCAAATTTATACAACATGATTTTTCCTTTAAAAATTCTCTAATATAATTATCATTTTACTTGTTTGTTAAATAGCTACACTCGAGCTCACTGGCTTCACCAATTTTTTCTGTATAGTTTTCTGAACCTATAAAAGAGTAACTATCAATAAATGGTCGGTTACTCTCATTGGGATCAACGATATAGTCACTTATGACACCCCAATAATTTTTTTGATTTGCCGTTGATATATATTTCATATACCCCAAATTTAATTGTTTGCCGTCAGGACTGACAAAAATTATAATCTTTGAGGCTGGAGTCGGTAGATTATTAAAAGTTAATTTATTCATTTCAATTTTTCTACCAGTTGTGATAATAGTTACGCTTTCACTAATCATATTTGTATGGAGAAGCGTTATATTGGGGAAGAATAAGGGTTCTTTCATTGATCCAATTTGCGTTAATATTAATTTTAAAGAGTAATCTGTATCCAATTTACTTAGTGTCCAGTTAAGCGTGATAGGGTAATGAAGGGGAGCTGGTTTCCATTTTGTCAAATTAGTGCATGTTACATTACTTGCTTTAGCTATATGTGTATATAAAACTAGGAGTATTAAAAAGCATATATTTATTCTATTTATTTTCATGATTTTCCTTTAAAAACAGCATAAGTAATTCATTTTGAAAATCATGGCCAAGTTTAGTTGGAGTAATTTGTCCATTACGTATCGGCTTTATAAAACCCTTATCTTTTGCTGTATCTAATATAGGTAAAATCGTAGATAAACTCATACCAGTTCTCTCTACAAATAAAGTGCTATAAAAACCATCTATTAGTCTTAAAGAATTTAGCATAAACTCAAATGGCAAGTCTGTTACAGCAACTACCTTATCTTCAACAATATGCTCATTATTTTTTACTGCAGTCATATAATTTTGCGGATGCTTTTGCCGGATTTGACGAATAATTTTATCCGAAAAACTAAGTTTTGAATGACTGCCAGCACCAATACCTAGATAATCACCAAATTGCCAGTAATTAACATTATGCTGGCATTGTTTAGCAGGTTTTGCATAAGCTGAAATTTCATAACGCTGTAACTTATGTTTGGCCAGACAGTCAACTATAATATCCTGCATAGCATAGCACAAATCATTATCCGGTAATCCGCTTGGCGGATTAGAATAAAAAGCTGTATTTGGTTCAAGAGTAAGATTATAAAAAGACAAGTGTGATGTTGCAAAGGAAAGTGCTATAGTTAAATCAGAGATTAAATCTGACTCATTTTGTTCGGGTAGGGCATATATAATATCCAGGTTTATATTGTCAAAATATTTTTGTGCGTGAGTAATAGCTTTTACGGCATCGTGGCTATTATGCACACGTCCTAATAATTTCAGGTGTTTATCATTAAATGATTGTATACCAAAAGAAATCCGGTTAATTCCAATTTCACTATAGCCCTTAATATGGTCATTATCTACCGTGCCAGGATTTGCCTCAATTGTAATTTCTGCCATAGGCAGTAAATTTGTTCTGGCTCTTACTGCTTGCAGCAGACGCTCTACGCTTTTGGGACTAAATAAACTGGGAGTGCCCCCGCCAATAAAAATACTATGAATACTTCTGCCCCAGATAAGCGGCAACGCATCTTCTAAATCTTTTATTAAGCAGTCTATATACTCATTTTCAGGTAGGTAGGTTGGTTTATTATGTGAGTTAAAATCACAATACGGACATTTTTTTATACACCAGGGGATATGAATATATAGGGATAACGGCGGTAATGCCGTTAAATTTAGTAGTGCTGGTTCAATATTTTGCATTTTGTATTGTCGTGTGGCGGTTTAATTAGGTATTTTAGCATAAGTTAGATAGATAGTTAGTTGATATTCTTCAATGAAAAGTTAATATTGGCAAATTTATTATGTACATCAGGCTTTAAAATGAGTATTACCGATGCAATGGCTTTATTTGGCAGTGGGCTATTAATCATCAAGGCCAAAAGCAGTTTGCCTGATGCAGCTGCTCATAGTCTTAGCTTATTCTTTAACTATATAAGCCTGGTAGTCTACTATTGAATAATAAATTAATTTTGCGAAAATTCGCAAAATAAAATTAACTCTTTGGAAAAAATAAATGTCAGAGAATAGGGTTTTTATATACAGTCGTCTATTATCTTGCTATCTGGCAAAGCACATTATGTTAAAATTCGGTAAACTACAATAATGCTAAAATATCTAATATAACAGCAAGCGCTACAGGAACAGGTACGTGTATGGGATTACCAATAAATATTGATGAACTGATTCATGCTCAGGTAGTAGAGTCGGAGCGGATAGAATTTAAACGTGGCTGGAATAAAGAGGGCATGCAAAGAATACATGCCTTATATCCGTAAATTTGCAAATACTGTAGTAGCGCTCCATGAAGATGAACATGAATTATACAGTTTAGCTAGTAAAATGCCGTTTGATGATTGTATAAATTTAAAGGCAAAGCTAACTGATCTTAGGCTATCGTTAATACAATCATTTTTAGCAGATATAAATAGTAATTTAGTTGCAGATTCAGCTAATTTAGAATTTAGTAAATTGTGTCAGAGATTACAAATTATTGATACAATTTTAAATAAACCAAGAAGTAAAAATCAAAGATATGTTATAACTTTTAAAGGTTCGAAATATTTAAAGAAAACAATATAATAAAGGAAATCATTATGAAAAAAATTGGTATTATTATCGCATCAGTTCGTGAAGGAAGGATTGGTGAATCAGTGGCTAAACACGTATTAGAATTAGCAAAAAGGTCTAAAAATGCAAATTACAGTTTAATTGATTTAAAAAAAATTAACCTGCCTATGTTAAATGAACCTATCCCGGCAGTAATGAATGATTACCAGTATCCACACACTAAAGCATGGTCAAAAATTGTATCTGATTATGATGGATTTATTATTGTAACTCCAGAATACAATCATGGCTATCCGGCTGCAATTAAAAATGCCCTAGATTACTTGTATGTAGAATGGAATAATAAACCGCTGGCTTTCATAGCTTATGGCTATAGTGCAAATGGTGCGCGGGCTATCGAACAGCTGCGTCAGGTTGTAAGCTATTTACAATTAAAACCTCTTTGGAAAGATGTAGTAATTAATCTGGGCCAAAATGCAAAAGATGGAGCTTTTTTTAGTAATGATACTGTAGATAATCAACTAAACGAAATAATAAAAGATATTGAAAACACCTTAGTTAGTTAAAGCAGTTAAAATCATGAAGAAAAAATTAATTGTGGCTAACTGGAAAATGAATGGCAGCAATCAAAAAGTATCAGATGATCTAAATACTTATAGGTCCCACGAATTTACTAATAGTGAAAATATAATAATTGCATTACCTTTTTTATATTTGTACCAGGCATGCAATATTAGTTCCAGATTTAAAATAGCTAGTCAGGATGTAAGCGAGTTTGCCGGATATGGGCCATACACAGGAGAAACCAGTAGTAAAATGCTATTGGACTTTAACGTAAAATACACGTTAATTGGGCATTCCGAGCGTAGAAATTATTTTGCTGAAACAGACATGACATTACTTAAAAAATTGAAAAGTACCATTCAAAATAGTATTATACCAATTTTTTGTATTGGCGAAGAACAACACCAACGCAGTAATGGTAATTACACACAATTTTTGTTAAATCAGCTAAAGCTCCTGACACAGCTGGAAATAACTATGGATGAGTTATGTATAGCATATGAGCCTATCTGGTCTATTGGTACTGGCTTGACTCCTACAATACCAGAGATTAGTGAAATAGTAAATTTGATACACTCATTTGTGCAAAAAACTCTGCCGCATGCTACAATATCGGTTTTATATGGGGGTAGTGTTACTGCAATGAATATAGCAGAAATACTACAAATTACTGATATTGATGGAGTTTTAGTCGGTGGCGCATCTCTCGATGCTGACCAATTTACCGCTATTTGTGCTTATGCATAACTCTTATTAAGTAATACTAAAAGATTTATAACTATCCGAAATTATTAGGTCGGATATATTTGAAAAGTATATTATAATGGCTATATTAAAAACATTAATTTGGGTTGTACAGATGATTTCGGCGCTGTCAATCATTATTTTGGTATTATTGCAACATGGAAAAGGGGCAGACGCCGGAGCTACATTTGGTTCAGGGGGAGGATCAGGGTCTTTATTTGGGGCTAGTGGTTCATCCAATTTTTTAAGCCGTACTACAGCAATTTTTGCTGCAATATTCTTTATTAGTACGTTTACCCTGGTTTTCTTTTCTAGTAGTGGCCGATTTGGCGACGGCGGAGTTATGGCTGGTCTAAATGGTAAGACAGTTGCTAGCGGTGTAGCATCATCTCCAGTAAAAAGTGCTTCAAGTACAGTCAAGACTAATGAACCAGCTAGATCTGATAAGAATCAAATTCCAAATTAGTATTATCAAAAATTATTGCCGACATGGTGGAACTGGTAGACACGCCATCTTGAGGGGGTGGTGGCCCAAGGTCGTGTGGGTTCGAGTCCCACTGTCGGCACCAAAAGTATATTATTCCCAATAAGCGGGAATTTATTTAAAAGGTAACTTTAAATATGGTTATGACGCAATATTTTCCGGTTTTGATATTTTTATGTCTGGCCGGGTTAATGGGCGGAATTTTGATTGCGGCAGGCAGG
>JAJFBO010000286.1 GCA_020697025.1 Burkholderiales bacterium | reverse complement strand
AGGCGGTTCCATAGCTACTATACAAAGTAGTTGCAGTAAATGGTTTTGCAGCATATCGCGCAAAGCACCTGTTTCATTGTAAAATTCTCCTCTGGTGCCAACCCCCAGACTCTCGGAAATCGTTATTTGAATACTGCTAATCCATTGTCGTCTCCATAGTGCTTCAAATAGAGTATTGCCAAAGCGTATAGCCATAAGATTTTGTACTGATTCTTTGCCAAGGTAATGATCAATCCGGAAAATCTGTTCTTCTTTAAAGAATGTGGCAACAAAATCATTAATATCTTTTGCTGTTTTCAAATCATTACCAAGAGGTTTTTCTAAAACTAAACGTGATTTAGCGTGATTTAAACCAACCTTAGCCAGATTTTCACAAATTGGTTTAAATAAATTTGGTGCAGTAGATAAATAAAAAATATTATTAATATCAGTATTAATATTTGTTTTTAAAGCTTCAAAATCTTCTAAATTTGCTGCATCTAATGTCCGATAATCCAATAGTTGCTTGAACTTAACCCATTGGTCATCATTAATATCAACATTAGCTAATTTTGCTTTATCTAATGCAGATTGACAATATTCTTCATTAGTTAAAGTTTTTCTACCCAGGGCAATTATTCTTGAACCATCTGGCAAATTACCATGCAAATATGCAAAATATAATGCAGGTATTAATTTTCGCGTTACCAGATCCCCGGTTCCGCCAAATAAAACTAATTCACAGCTGTAAGTTTCATTCATTTTACACCCCCTGCTTTAGACTAGCAGCAATAAATTCATCTAAATCACCATCCATAACTGAACGAATATTACCAATCTCAATATTGGTGCGTAAATCTTTTATCCGTGATTGATCAAATACATATGAACGAATCTGGTGACCCCAGCCAATGTCAGTTTTGTTGTCTTCTAATTTTTGTTTTTCATTTTCTTTTTTCCGCAATTCAATTTCATATAATTTAGCCTTGAGCATTTTCATTGCTTCATCCCGGTTACGGTGTTGCGAGCGGTCACTTTGGCATTGTACTACAGTATTAGTTGGGATATGAGTAATTCGAACTGCAGAATCTGTTTTATTAATATGCTGCCCGCCAGCACCCTGCGCCCGATAAGTATCAGTACGAAGATCAGCAGGATTAATTGAAATTTCAATGTTATCGTCTATTTCCGGATAAACAAATACACTGGCAAAAGAAGTATGGCGTTTATTATTAGAATCAAAAGGGGAGTTGCGTACCAGTCTGTGCACACCGGTTTCAGTCCGTAAATATCCAAATGCATAATCACCCGAAACTTTTATAGTAGCATTTTTTATCCCGGCTACTTCACCTGATTGCTCTTCCAGGATTTCAGTAGAAAAACCTTTTTTATCACAGTAACGCAAATACATGCGAAAAAGCATATCAGCCCAATCCTGGGCTTCAGTTCCACCGCTACCGGATTGAATATCAATAAAACAATTGTTTGGATCCATTGGATTTGAGAACATCCGATGAAATTCCAGTTTATCTAAAACCAGCTTCAGATTATCTAACTCAGCTGCAATAGTTAAAATAGTGCTCTCATCATTTTCTGATCTGGCTAGTTCAAATAAGTCTGTACTATCCGTAATATCCTGGTCAAGCGTTTCAATTTGATTTACGATTAACTCAAGTTGCTTTTTTTGTCGGTTAAGGTCTTGCATTTTTGGCTGATTACTCCAGATATCAGGGTCTTCTAATTCTGTATTAACCGCGTCTAATTTAGCTCGTTTTCCTGTGTAGTCAAAGGTACCCCCGAAGCTCATTTAAATTTTGTCTAAGGGTGGTACCTAGCTCCTCAATGCTGTTTAATTTTTCTGGTTCCATTTATTAGCCTAATAAGTGTTTAATTGCTTCACGCTCTTCAAGCAATTCATTATAGGTTGCTGTAATTTTGGCCTGGCTAAATTCATTTATATTTAAACCTTGTACAATTTGGTATTGACCATTTTTACAGGTGACTGGAAAACCAAATACTACTCCTTCTGCAATACCATAACTGCCATCAGATGGAACGCCCATAGATACCCAATCTCCTTCTGGAGTACCCATCACCCAGTTCCTTATATGATCAATTGCCGCTGAGGCAGCAGAGGCTGCAGAAGATAAACCGCGTGCTTCAATTATAGCCGCGCCGCGCTTTTGCACAGTTGGTATAAAATAACTTTCCAGCCAATTTTGATCAACTAAAGAAGATGCGGGAGCTCCTGCTACTTCTACATTAGAAATATCTGGATACTGCCAGTCATTTTTTTTATATCTGTTACATGCTTTCCAGTTTTAGCAGCAATTTGACTAAGAGCACGATTGTGGTCTAAGCGCATCATCGCTGTAACATTTTGTGGATTTAAACCACTCGCATTTTTTAATGTAATTAAGGCGTTAGTATTTGCAGGATTACCTACTACTAACACTTTTACATCTTTTTTGGCAACACTTGCCAAAGCTTTACCCTGGGTTGTAAAGATTGCTCCGTTTGCTTCAAGTAAATCCTTACGTTCCATACCTTTTCCTCTAGGTTTGGCACCAATCAAAATAGCAATATCTGCATCTTTAAAAGCTGTAAATGGATCATAGCTGGTAGTTATTCCCTGCAAAAGAGGAAACGCACAATCATCTAATTCCATCACTACGCCATTTAATGCAGACATAGCCGGCTCAATATCCAGCAACTGTAGAATTACAGGTTGGTCATTGCCTAACATACTGCCATTTGCAATACGAAAAAGTATACTGTATGCGATCTGGCCGGCTGCACCTGTTACTGCAACTTTAATTGGTGATTTCATAATAATTTAAGCTCCATAAAATTTTAAAACTACCGTTATTGTAACAAAAAATAAGCCTTCCGATGATATAATCTTGGCTATAATAATTTTTAAAGGTAGTAATAAATGTTAATGTATCCAAAAATTGATCCGGTGGCTTTTAGCTTGGGCAAATTAAAAGTACATTGGTACGGAATAATGTACATGGTTGGCTTTTTATCTTTCTTATATATTGGAAAATATAGAGTTAAAAAATACGGGCATTCATTCTTAACTGTCAAGCTAGTTGATGATACATTATTTTATGCTGCTCTTGGTGTAGTTCTGGGCGGCCGGCTTGGTTATTGTTTATTTTATCAACCAATGTTTTACCTGCTTCACCCTCTAAATATTATCAAAACCTGGGATGGCGGCATGTCTTTTCATGGCGGGCTGCTTGGAGTGATGTTAGCTACATATCTTTTTGCCAGGAAGAATAATAGTACTTTCTTTGAATTGAGCGACTTTATTGCTCCAATTGTGCCTGTTGCATTATTTTTTGGCCGGATCGGAAATTTTATTAATGGGGAGCTATGGGGAAAGATAACAACTGCCGGCATTCCATGGGCAATGGTATTCCCACAATCAGGCACAATGTTGCCAAGGCACCCGTCTCAGCTATATGAAGCACTTGGCGAAGGAATAATTTTAGCAACATTTTTATTGATTTACTCGGGTAAGCCACGCAAAATAGGGCAAACATCAGCTATGTTTTTAATTGGCTATGGCATTATTCGTTTTGTGATTGAATATTTCCGTGAACCAGATTCATTTTTAAGAAATGTAGTGCAGATGACTCATTTATCTATGGGGCAATGGCTATGTGTACCAATGATATTACTGGGTATTGTTCTTTATTATTATTCCACTAAGTATGGCCGTTATATGGTAATTAAACCACAACCGGATGAAGTTAAGCTGGATACCAAACACCGTTAGCAATGATTTATCGAAGCCAGGCCCATGAGATTTTAAAGGATATATTTGGTTATAATGAATTTCGTGGGCATCAGGAAAAAATCATTAAACATGTCGCTAGTGGACATAATGCCTTTGTACTAATGCCAACTGGTGGCGGCAAATCGCTTTGTTACCAGATACCGGCATTAATGCGTGATGGAGTGGCAATTATTATTTCACCCTTAATTGCGTTAATGCAAGATCAGGTAGCGACCTTAACAGAACTTGGTATTGAGGCAGTTTATCTGGCTTCTAGCTTAGAACCCAAACATATACGTAATATTCTTATTCAAATAAAAGAACATAATGTTAAGTTTGTATATGTAACACCAGAACGCGCAAATTCATATCGATTTTTACATC
>JAJFBO010000037.1 GCA_020697025.1 Burkholderiales bacterium | reverse complement strand
TCCTTGATTGCTATTGTCTATATTGGCTTTGTAAGTATTGTTCAAAAAGATATGAAGCGTTTAGTTGCATATTCATCTATCTCACATATGGGGTTTGTTACATTAGGTTCATTTTTATTTGCTGGACACTATCTATTAAATAGTTGGGCAGTACAAGGCGCCATTGTACAAATGATTTCTCATGGGTTTATTTCTGCAGCAATGTTTATGTGTATTGGTGTAATGTATGACCGGGTTCATTCCAGGAATATAGCTGATTATGGAGGGGTTGCCACAAAGATGCCTGTTTTTGCAGCTTTTTTTATGTTATTTTCTATGGCTAATTCTGGATTGCCTGGAACATCTGGTTTTGTTGGTGAATTTATGGTAATTATGGGTGCAGTACAAACTAAATTCATTTATGCATTTTTTGCAGCTACTATTATGATAATAGGTGCGGCTTATACGCTTTGGATGTATAAACGGGTAGTATTTGGTGAAGTCAATAATAAACATGTAGCAGCAATGAAAGATATTAATATTTCAGAATTTATAGTTTTATTTGTTTTGGCAGTTGCAGTAATTGCTATGGGTGTTTATCCTGAAATGTTTGTTGCAAAAATGCAAATAGGGGTAAAAGACCTAATAATTCAAGTGGCTAATTCCAAGCTAGGAATAAAATAGTTTACACATTATGACCATGTAAATATTGGTTGAAATAGTTTATTAAAGGTACAGTATATATGAATATTAGTTTATTTGCAGCAATTCCTGAAATTTTTGTCACTGTAATGCTGGTAATAATGTTATTAATTGATGCTTTTATAAATGAAAAAAAGAAAGCAGTAAATACAATCTGGACATTTCTAACTTTAATTGGTGGTTTTATTCTACAAATATATGTCTATACACCAGGAAAAGTTCAATTAGCTTTTAATAATATGTTTATATTAGATAGCATGGCTCAGGGTATGAAGCTGTTCACCTACATTTCAGGTATCATGGTGTTATTATATATAAAGCGTTATGTTATTGACAAACAGCTATTAAAAGGCGAATTATACGCAATTTATCTATTTGCTATATTAGGCATGTTAGTCATGATATCAGCAGATAATTTATTGATTTTGTACGTTGGCTTAGAATTATTGTCATTAGCCTTGTATGGTCTAGTAGCTATTGATCGGGATAACGTGAAGTCTACTGAAGCAGCAATGAAATTTTTTATATTGGGAGCATTATCGTCAGGTTTGCTGCTGTATGGTATTTCATTTATATATGGAGCTACTAACGGTAATCTACAGCTAGAAATTGTTTTTCAAGAAATTACACAATTAACGCAAAATCATATAAATAGTCCATCTTTGGTTTTTGGTTTAGTATTTATAGTTTCTGGATTAACGTTCAAGTTAGGTCTGGTTCCTTTCCATATGTGGGTGCCTGATGTATATGAAGGTTCTACATTGGCAGTTACTACTATTATTGGTACTGTTACCAAATTAGCTTCTGTAGTATTTATTATACGCTTTTTAGTGGGTGGCTTAAGCGTACTTGGTCCGCATTGGTCGCTTATGTTGTCAGTACTGGCATTTTTATCTTTATTTGTAGGTAATATTGTTGCGATAGCCCAAACTAATATTAAGCGGATGCTTGGATACTCGGCCATCGCTCAAATGGGTTTTATAGCTTTTGGTTTAATGACGTTCAGTGTAGATGGTTTATCAGCAATTATTTTTTATATAGTTACTTATGTGCTTACATCTTTGGCTGGGTTTGGCGCTCTTTTAATGTTATCCCGTAATAAATATGAGTGTGAGAAAATTGAAGATTTAAAAGGCTTAAATAAATCTCATCCTATATATGCCGGGATTTTACTTTTAGTAATGTTTTCTTTAGCTGGGGTCCCGCCATTAGTTGGATTTTATGCCAAGTTAAAAATTTTAGAAGCATTAATTGCAGCTGGTTTCTTACGTAGCGCCATTTTTATAGTAATTATGTCTTTAATTGCTGCTTTCTATTACCTGCGTATAGTAAAAGTTATGTATTTTGATGAACAGGAAGTAGAAATTATTACTGCGGATAATTGTTTATTAAGCAAAACAGTATTAGTGCTTAATGGCTTATCATTACTGGTACTGGGGATTATACCTGAATATTTAATGAATTATTGTTTGCGAGTCATTACAGGTTAATACTATGAAGAAGTTATTTATACTATTGTTTTTGTGTTGCTTTAATTTTGTGGTTTTTGCAATGCCTGAGTCAAATGTTGCAAAATCAACAGAAGTAATAAAAGCTGATATTGATAAGCAGGAATATAACAAAGCGATAAATGCTGGCGAATCAGAATATAATAAATCTAAAGATAGTAAGGTGGCCCTTTATTTAGGTAAAGCATATTTCCTTAAGCAAAACTATCAAAAAGCAGTGCAGTATTTTTCTGCGGCAGCTAATAAAAATGAAGCGCTTGCTATGTTAACTTTAGGCAATTTATATGGCTCCGGGGTTGGTGTACGGCAAGATTATGTAAAAGCTGTCTATTGGTATAAAAAGGCAATTGCTAAAGGCAATGTAGCTGCTATGAATTATCTTGGCTTAATCTACCGGGATGGTATAGGGTCTATACAAAAAGATAGTAAATCAGCTTTTGATTTATTTACTAAAGCTGCAAGTAATAATAATGATGAAGGTTACTTTAATCTGGGCTATTTATATCAAAATGGAATTGGGGTTAGCAAAGATAACGCCAAAGCTATAGAAAATTATATTCAGGCTGCTAACTTGGGTAATATTTTAGCAATGAATAATTTAGCTTATATGTATGAGAATGGTTTAGGAGTACAGAAAAGCTATAAGGGTGCTCTAGACTGGTATTTATTAGCAGCAGCTAAAGGTGATGCTAATGCCCAGTGCATGGTAGGACAATATTATTTTAATGGTACTGGTGTAAATAAAGATTATATACTTGCTAAAACCTGGTTTTTGCAAGGTAAGAAACATGGCTGTAAGGAGGCAGATGATTATTTAGCCAAAATTAAAGCTGCTGAAATAAATTCTTCAAAGTAAGTAGTAAAAATTGAGACTATTGTATTTACTTCGTTAATAATAGTTTATAAAAAAGATGACTAAATCTAACTTTATCTACTATTTTATTTATTATTTAGTTCTTATCTAATCAAAATATGAGCGTAAAATATACTATCATTACTTCTTTATGGCTACAGCCTGTATCCTAAAGCCCCTCAATTTACATCTTAAATTCACATAATTAAAATATAAATTAGGCATTTAAAAATTATATGATATAATAATATATCTATGTCATTTTAAAAGAGTACTTTTATAGACATATCATTATTTAAAAGGAATTAAATGAATAAGAAAGTATTATTATTAATTACTATGTTAACCATGGGGACATATTATGCACAAGCCACTCCCGAATGGAACGTAACAATTAATAATCATAGTGGCAACTCCATTGAAGTTGGCGGGATAGATTTAAGTCAAAGTCATTGTTGGTGGACAGATCCAACTTCAGAGGGTGGGAATAGTTTTTGGCAACAAAGGTCTTTAGGAAATAATGAGTCAGGAGTATGGAAAAGTCCAGAGATGGATTTTTCACAGTACAACTGTAATTGGGGTGGCGACGCGCATAGCTTAATTGCCCGTCTTGATTCACAAAATTTAGTGTTAATCGCGCATTATCCTAATTTTTATACTTCAACACCAAATAATGATTGGAATTGGGATATAAGAATTAATAACACAATATTAAATAATACAACTAAAATACCGATAGAAGTAATAAGTGAGGCTCCAGTGGCGATTTGGCACATGATTAGCTCTGTAGACTTAACGATAGACTATTATGGTAAAAGTGCGAAACCCATCGTTAAATTTACTGGTTGCAAATTTCCAGATGGAAGCCCGTGTACAATAAATTAATAGATTTTGATTTATTGGTATAATATAACTATGTAAATGATGTTAGCGGTATATTAATTTATAGGCTACCCAGAATATAAGGGTTAGCTTTTATTAAATTATTTTTATCTAATTTTTTAAATATTCACCAAATTTTTAAGTGAGTATAAAAATAGTTAAAATATTGCTTGACAGGTTATAGGTCGTAGTATATAATACCTCTCTCGCGCATTTTGTGGCGAATTAGCTCAGCCGGTTAGAGCGACGGAATCATAATCCGCAGGTCCGGGGTTCGAGTCCCTGATTCGCCACCACAAATACGCAGTAATAATGATGCCGGTGTAGCTCAGTAGGTAGAGCAGCTGACTTGTAATCAGAAGGTCGAGGGTTCAATTCCTTTCGCCGGCACCATCAAAGAAGTGGCCAGGTAGCTCAGTCGGTAGAGCAGAGGATTGAAAATCCTTGTGTCGGCAGTTCGATTCTGCCCCAGGCCACCACTTCTTGGTTAATTTAAAACTAAAGGTAGACCGCTGTTTTTTAGTTATTCATAAATTCATCATTTTTTATTAGTATATATATTAGTTTCATTACTCATTAAACCTAATTATTTTTGTCTTATTCTAATTAATTGATTCTATAAGAAGTAGTGCATAATAACTAAACTATCTTATATAATAATTCAATACATATCCACCTAAAATTTAAAAAGTAGCGCTAATTAAATTATTCGATCAACAAATTTATCTAGCAAATCCGTATAAGTGCGGATATCATTAGTTTTAATTATTTCGTTGGTCATCGTATAACGCCAAATTTTTGCATTAGGGCATCCATGGTATAAACCTATCATATGACGTGTGATATGATGCAGGTATATATTATTTTCAACACATTGTTCAAGATATGGAAGCATGCTCATTGCAATTTCTTCACGGGAACGTACTACTTTTATGCCTTGTGACTTGTTTGTATAAAATAGTTGATCAAAGCTGGCAAATAAATATGGGTTATAATATGCTTCCCGTCCAAGCATGACTCCATCAATATGCTTTAAGTGTTCGTGTATAGATTCAGTAGTTTTTATACCCCCATTTATTATTATTTCAAGTTGGGGAAAATCTTGCTTCAACCGATAAACAAAATCATAGCGCAAAGGCGGTATTTCACGGTTTTGCTTAGGTGATAAACCGGACAAAACTGCGTTTCTTGCATGAATAATAAAGCGATTACAGCCAGTATCTGCAATCATAGATATGAAGTCATGTAAGAAATCATAATCATAATTATAGTCAAGTCCAGTTCGATGTTTTATACTAATTGGTATATCAACAGCATCTTGCATGGCTTTAATGCAAGATGCAACAAGATGTTTATCGCGCATTAAGCAGGCGCCAAAATTCCCTGATTTTACTCTGTCAGACGGGCAGCCAACATTTAAATTTATGCCGCTATAACCATATTCTAATGCTCTACAACTAGCCCCGGCCAATTTTTTTGGATCTGATCCGCCTAATTGTAAAATAAGAGGCAGTTCAACTTTATTAAAACCCAGCAAACGTTCTACATTGCCATGCAATATTGCATCAGCAACAATCATTTCAGTATATAGCTCAGTATGTTTAGTTAACTGGCGCATAAAATAGCGATAATGGCGGTCAGTCCAGTCTAGCATGGGAGCAATTGCAATTACTGTCATTTTTTAAATTCAGTCAAATAGTTTAAAGTTATAAAGTAAGGCATATATTATATACTAAAAGCCAGGTATTATAATTTATGATACAATTCGCCCTAGATAATTTTAATAAAAATGCCAGAGTTTTATGGAAAAGAGTAATATGATAAGTAAAAACAAATTGACAACCTGGCAGCTGGTTTTAATTTCTACTGGTGGTATGTTTGGGGCAGGTTGGCTTTTTTCTCCATATTATGGTTATCAGATGGCGGGTGTTGGGGTCTTATTATCGTGGCTTATATCTGGAGCTCTCACTCTTATCATCGGTTTATCATTTATTGAAATATATAGTTTACTGCCTATTGTTGGCGGCGTACCGAGGTTTGCAGGAGTTACACATAATCGTAATTTAGCCTTTATTTTTATGAGTCTTAGCTGGCTAAGCTATGTGGTTTTTTTACCATTGGAGGCCCAATCAGCAATCCAATATCTTGGTTATTGGTGGAGTGCACTGGTCCATCAAGGCAGCAGGGGGGTTGAATTATCCGGCCTTGGTTTAGGTCTGGCTGTTATTATGATTATAAGTTTAACCTGGTTTAATACATTCTTTGTGGGTAATGTAGCTAAACTTAATTCAATTGTAAGTATCGGTAAACTGGCTATACCAATTTTTATTGTAATAGTATTGATGGTTTCTTTTGGTAAATGGGAAAATGTAGTTAACAATTTTCATGCTATACCAATTTCGGTTGAATCTATTTTATTAGCAATTACTACAAGTGGTATGGCATTTGCCTTTACTGGATTTCAAAATGGTTTAGTTTTGGCAAATTATGCTAAAAATTACAAGCAGGCGGTACCATATTCAGTTTTTGCACCAATTGTTTTTGGTGGTGCAATTTATTTTGGTTTATCCCTGACCTTTATTGCTTGTTTACCGGCAGATAAACATTTAACATCTACGGCAGTTGCACCAATGCTTGGATTAGTTGCAATGTTTAATGCGCATATATTATTTACAGTTTTATTTATTGATGCAATAAGCGCACCTTTAGGTACAGCCAATGTATTTACAGCAGTGACCGGGCGCGTTCTTTATGGCCTGGGACGTGACTTTTTCCCAAACAGTTTTCTAACTATTCTAAATAAATATGGTGCACCACAAATAGCCTTATGGATTAGCGCAATAATTGGGATAGGGTTTTTGTTGCCTTTTCCTACATGGAAAGAGCTGGTAGACTTTTTATCTTCAATAATGGTTTTTTCTTATCTGGCAGGCCCCATCGCTTTAATTCTTTTACGAAAAGCCTTGCCAAGGGAAAATAGAGTATTCAAGGTTTGTTTTCACGAATTAATTGGTTATGCTGGTTTTGCTTGTTGCAGTTTACTAATTTATTGGTCTGGAATGAATAATTTACTGTATTTAGCTTTTGCCATAGCGCTAATAACAATAGGTTATGGACTATTAGTACGGGATAGTTCAATAGTAAAAGCACTTGCCCAGTCATGGTACCTGGTTGCATATATGCTGCTAATGACATTAGTATCGTATCTGCGTGGAACAAAGCAAATTGGGTTTCCCCTAGATAATATATTTATAATTATAATAGGGCTTTTTACTTGTAAAATTATGCTATTTAATAGTTTATCAACACAGCAAATTGCTTATAATGCCAATAATCTAAAGCAAGAAGTAGATAATTTGCTGAAATAATAAATTAAGCAAGGTAATTTTGTATGTCAAATAGTTTAGAGTTTGTTTTAAAACAATGCGTTACCTTGGCAGAATCAATAAATATTATTATTGCTAATGGCGAGCCGCCAAAAGATAAATATTTGTATGAGTTATTAAAACAAGCTAATTGTATCGTATGCTGTGATGGCGCCATTACTACGCTTGAGCAAAATAATATTATGCCAAATTATATTGTAGGTGATCTTGACTCGTTATCTTTGGCACAGAAAGAAAAATATAGTGCTAAAATTAAGCATTTTCCTGATCAAAACTTTAATGACCTGACAAAGGCAGTAGAGTTTATGATAAATGATTTGTGTTTTGATAATATTATTATTTTAGGTGCAACTGGTTTACGTGAAGATCATAGTTTGGCAAATATTTGCTTATTAGTAGAAGATGCACAAAAATCTAAAAATATAATCTTGCTTAGTGATTATGGTTTCTTTCGGGTGGATACTGGAAAAGCAATAATTTCTACAGTTCCCAAACAACAAATTTCACTTTTTGCGGTTAATCCTAAGACTACAGTTTCTACCTTCGGACTTAAATGGGATTTAAAAGACCTGGTTTTGGATAGCTGGTATAAAGGCACCCTAAATCAAGCGCAGAGTAAAGCTTTTGAATTAATTGTTACACAGCCTGTATTAGTTTACCAAGTT
>JAJFBO010000285.1 GCA_020697025.1 Burkholderiales bacterium | reverse complement strand
ATATCGTGCGTAGTATTTGCCGGGTTATTAAAATTAATTGATTTTAAATTAGAAAACGGGCAGCAAATAGAGGTGCGGGGCAAAGTCACCATTTATCCGCAAAATGGCAGTTATCAGATAAATGTAGAACGAATACGCAAAGTTGGGATAGGCGCGTTATGGGAAGCATACCATCGTTTAATGGATAAACTCAAATCAGAGGGGTTATTTGAGCCAAGTTACAAGAAAAAAATTCCAGTTTTCCCTAAGTCAGTTGGAGTAATTACGTCATCTGTTGGTGCGGTCATCCGGGATGTAGTTACCACGTTAAAGCGCCGAATGCCAAATATCCCAATTATTATTTATCATACAGCAGTACAGGGAAGTGATGCAGGAATGCAAATTGCTAAAGCAATAAAAATAGCAAATACGCGAAGCGAGGTAGATGTTTTAATTGTATGCCGTGGGGGCGGGAGTATGGAAGATCTATGGTGTTTTAACGAAGAAGTAGTCGCCCGCGAAGTATTTATGAGTAAAATTCCATTAATTAGTGCAGTAGGTCATGAAACAGATACTACAATTATTGATTTTGTAGCTGATTTACGTGCCCCTACACCAACCGCAGCTGCCGAATTGGTTGCAAAAAGCAAAGCTGAATGGGATAATCTGTTAATTAACTTACATCATAAATTATATAATAATTTTACTTATATTCTTGATAATAGTAAAAAGCAGTTAGATTTATATATTATGCATTTAAAACATTTAAATCCATTAAATCAACTACAGGAAAAACATGCCAGGCTTAAAAATATTACATATCGTATCAGAGCTGCCCTGGAAAGATTACTCTATCAGAGAAAAAATCGTTTAGAAATAGTTTATGCTAAACTTTTACATAATAAAATTAATCTGGAGGAGCATAATGCTTTGCTAAATAGATTATACAAACAATTGAATAATACTTTTAGTCAGTTGTTAGCCAGTAAAGAGCAAAAGATATTTAACGTTGCTCGTCACCTGGAGTTGGTAAATCCACGTAATATATTATCTCGTGGTTATGCTATAGTAAAAAATAAAAACAACCAGATTATATATTCATCAAATGACTTAAAACAATATGAGAAATTAAATATAATTTTACGCGATGATGAAATTAATGTGATAGTAGAAAAATCTAGTTTTCAAGATAAATTATTTTAATTAGTCAGTATTATTAATAAAATGCCTCGCAGTAAAGTAAGAGTTCCTTATTAAATAACACCAAAGCAAGTACGGGTAAAATTAATTTTAGGCAAGAGTAAACCCAGGACAGGCCTTGGATAGTGTTAGTTACCAGATAATTACTCTTTTATCTGGTGATAAATACAATTTATCTCCGGACTTTATGCCATATGCATCATAAAAACCTGGCTGATTTCTTAAGGGGCCATTACACCTGAATTGAGGAGGTGAATGTGGATTAGATTTAATCATTCCAATCATCTGTGGATCACGGATTTTAGCCCGCCATACTTCGGCCCAACCTAAGTATAATCGCTGATCACCAGTCAAACCATTAATTATTGGAGCCGCGTTCTCGCCTAAAGATAAATGATAAGCTTTATATGCTATTGCCAGCCCTGAATTATCTGCAATATTTTCACCTAAAGTTAATTCACCATTGACATAATAGTCAGGCAAAGGACTATAGGTATTATATTGATCTACTAAAGCTCTAGTTTTATTAGAGAATTGCTTTCGATCCGAAGCAGTCCACCAGTTATTTAAATTGCCCATTTCATCGTATTGGCTGCCTTGATCATCAAATGCATGACTGATTTCATGACCAATAACAGCACCGATACCACCATAATTGACGGCATCATCGGCATTTACATTAAAAAATGGGCGCTGTAAGATTGCTGCAGGAAAAACTATTTCATTTCGCATTGGTTCATAATATGCATTTATTGTTTGTGGAGTCATTAGCCATTGGGTACGGTCTACTGGCTTACCAAGCTTGCCAATTTGACGGTTATATTCAAATTCATTACCACGCATGATATTACCAACGAGATCATCGGCATTGATTTCTAGTTTTGAATAATCTCTCCATTTATCAGGGAAAGCTATTTTGCATATCATACTATCTAATTTTTTCAAGGCACGGACTTTAGTAGTATCACTCATCCAGTCTAAAGAATGAATGCTGCTTCTAAATGTCTGAATTAAATTATTTATATCTGGGCTCTTGTTTGGGTATGCCTCTTAAATTTGTGCCATAAAAATTGAAATTTTCATCAGCATAGGACTTGGATAAAAAAGGTGCATAATCACTTAGTAAGTGCCATTTAAAGTATGCTTGCCATACTTGTAGGGGAGTTTCCTGAAGTATTTTATCAAACTCTGTTAAGTAGCTGGGTTGATTAACTATAACATAAGTTATTTTACCATCAAGATTTGCTGTTTTTAAATGTTTATTCCAATTATAATGTGGCATAATAACTTTTAATTTATTTAAACTAACTTTATTATATGTCTTAATTGGGTCGCGGTTTTGGACATTAGTCCATTGAATTTTAGCTAGTTTGGTTTCTAATTCTACTATATTATTAGCATCTTTCCTGGACACACCATCACCATAAAGAGCAAGCATTTTACTGATATGCTCTAAATATTTTTGCTTAATTAAACTAAGTGTTTTGTCATCAGCTTTTAAATAATAATCACGATCTGGTAGCCCCAGGCCGCTTTGGGAAATATTAACTACTTCCAAGCTTGAGTTACGCGCGTCTTGTTGTATATCTATAGATATTGGGGTAGTAACACCAATTTTAGCTAAACTGGCAATTAACTGTGGTATTTGACTTATATTTTTTATATTATTAATAACTTCCATTGATTTTTTAAGTGGTGTGATGCCTAATGATTCTAACCTTGCTTCATCCATAAAACTTTTATACATAGCATAAATTTTTCGTTTATTAGCTGTATCACTATTTGTTTCA
>JAJFBO010000036.1 GCA_020697025.1 Burkholderiales bacterium | reverse complement strand
ATAGAATATTTTTACATAAATGCTCTTAGCAAATAGAGGAAATAAACATTACTATATACGTAGCGGCATTATAACACCTTTAAAGTTTATTTCATTAGGTATGGTAACTAATACGCTACGATTGTTATCATAAAATGCCCATTGTAGATTTTCAACATGTGAATTACTTAGTAAATCACGTACAAATGAAATATTAAAACTTAATTTTAAGGGTTCACTGCCTTGATAATCGACCATAATCTCATCTTTCGACTCTTCTTGTTCTTCATTATGACAAGATATTGCTAATACGTCATGGTTTAATTCAAAGGTAAGAGTTTTGAGCTTGTCAATACCAATTACTCCAACACGTTCTACAGCAGCTAATAGATCATTGCGGTTAATTAAACATAATTTGTCATTAGTAACTGGAATTACGCGTTCATAATCCGGGTATTTACCATCAATAACTTTAGTAATTAATTGTTTATTTTGGGTTTCAAAGTAAACCTGATTATCAAAAAATTTAATAATTAATGCTTCAGTACTATTTTCATCAAGCATACGGCACAATTCGACAATAGTTTTACGTGGTATAATTGCACTTGTGTCTTTTACTTCCCCAGTTAAATCTGTTGTTACTAAACCTAAGCGATGCGCGTCAGTTGCAACAAGATGTAATTTATTATGTTTAATTTCAAACAACATTCCATTTAAGAATACCCGGCTATCTTTATCTGCCATAGCATACTGGATTTGACCCACTAATTTTTTGAATATTCCCTGACTAATGGTAAATTCGCTTTCTAGTTCGGTATTTACCCGAATTAAGGGATAATGGTCTGCAGGCATACTTTGCAGGACAAATTTTGTTTTCCCCGATTTTACTAAAATACGTGATTCCTGAACCTCGAAAATAACATCTGCAGAATCAGGGAAGACCTTGAGTATATCTTGCAGCTTTTTGCCAGGAAGGGTTATAGTAAAATCTTCGCCCGACATATCGCCAATTACCGTAATACTTGCCTGAATTTCCATGTCATTAGCAATAATTACAATTTGATTACCAGTTTTTTTTAAATATACATTAGACAAAATTGGCATAGTTTGTTTTTTCTCAACAAAGCCAGTAGTCAAAGTTAAAGGTTTAAGTAAAATATCCCGTTTAAGTTTTAGTAACATGATGTACCCTTTAATTATTTAACATTTGGATAAGTAAATTATAATCACGGTCAAGCCTTTCATCGCTTTTACGTAAATTAACAATAGTTTTTTGAGCATGAATTACAGTTGAGTGATCGCGTCCGCCAAAAGCATTACCAATTGATGGTAAACTTAGCTGGGTTAATTCCTTTGCAAGGGCCATTGCAATTTGTCGTGGCCTGGCAATTATTTGTGTGCGTTTACTAGATAATAATTCAGAGACCTTAATTTTATAAAATTCACAGACTGTCTTTTGAATATCATCAATAGATACACTACGATTATCAATAGCTAAAATATCCATTAAAGCTTCTTTAGCCAGTGCCAGGCTAATTCCACGGCCTGAAAATTGGCCATGATAAGTAACTTTATTTAATGCGCCTTCTAGCTCACGAACATTAGATTTAATGTTTTGAGCAATGTAAAATGCAACTTCATCATCCAGATTGATACGATTTTTTATGGCTTTTTGTTTAAGTATAGCTACACGCATTTCGAGTTCAGGGGGTTGTATCTCTACAGTTAGTCCTGAAGCAAAACGTGACAACAAGCGTTCCGGTAAGGCGCTAATATTTTTAGGATAGGTATCGCTAGTCATGATAACTTGTTTACCTTTATCTAATAAGGTATTAAAAGTATAAAAAAATTCTTCCTGGGTTTTAGTTTTATCCCCGGCAATAAACTGGATATCATCCATTAGCAGCAAATCCAGTGAGTTATAATGTTTTTTTAGTGCTTCGAAGCTTTTACTCATTGAGGCTTTTACTACATCTTCAATGTATTCATTAGCGTGTAAATAGCGGATTTTGGCTTTTGGATTTTTAGCATGTATTGTATTACCAATAGCTTGCATTAAATGGGTTTTCCCCAGGCCAACACCTCCATAAATAGATAATGGGTTATGGTTTTTATTGCCTGGTTCCTGAGTAATATGCATCCCAATGGCATAAGCTAGCTGATTTGAATTACCGCGAACTAAAGAATCAAAACTATAGCGTGGGTTTAACTTAGTGGCAAGCTGCAGGCTGTCTTGTATTTCTTTATCTATTATTTTTTTCCCCGAGTCTTTAGCTTTAGCGGGGCTTTTAGTTAAAGTATCAGCTAAAGTATCAGCCAAATTTTTTTTGTTCTGGGTAGTACTGGAATGAACCAATAATTCAGCTGTAATGCCTCCGCCAGTTAATTCATTAATTACATTACTAATTCTGTCCCAATACTTATTCTTTATAAAATCTTGAACTAAACGATTATTTGCGCTAATTTGTAGTTTATCATTAACCAGTTTGGCATCTAATTGCTTAAACCATGTATTGTAGTCTTGCTCACCAAATTGGTCTTTAAGTAAAACAAGGCATTGTTGCCAGATTATATCAATTTCAAGCATAAATTTCCCATACTTTCGTAACCTAACAAAGTAGGTAGTTGTTGTTACTTTACACGTGGTTATTGCGAGTAATATGTAAGATTTAGGCACTAGCAGTAACAAATTATTAATACATGATTTTACTATATGCTGTAAATATGCGTATGAAATTTAAATTGCTGTATGAGCCGTAAACAGACATGAAATTTACTCATATTATACACAAATAGTATATAATATCATGTTAAATAGTTATCATTACCCAAAAAATAATGATAATAAAATATTGTATCACTCAATTCATAGTAGGGTAGTAATTATTTATGCGCAAAAAAAATGAGATAAGATTGATAAAAAAATATCAAAATCGCCGCTTATATGATACAGCAACTAGCACATATATTATTTTGGAAGATATTAAACAGATTATTGTTGAAGGTGATATAGTTAAGGTTATAGATGTTAAGACAAACACAGATGTTACACGCAGTGTATTACTACAAATTATTTTGGAAGAAGAAGTAAACCGTGTACCTATGTTTTCTAATGAGTTTTTATTTCAGATTATCCGGTTTTATGGCAAATCATTTCAATCATCACTTAGCCCATTTTTAGAGCAGGGAGTTGACTTGTTTAAAAAAATGCAAAAACAGTTTTATGAACAAATTCGGGATTCTTACGGTAAAGAACGCTTACCAGCTGGTGCTTTATTATGGCGTGAATTTATGCTGCAGCAGGGACCAAAATTAGAAGATGTGATTAAGGATTACGTCCACACTAATACTAATACATTTTTAGAAATGCAAGAAAGATTACAAAAACAAACTGCTAATATTTTTAATTATATGCAATTCCCTTTTAAAATGACAGATAAGAAGTAGTATTATGGAAGATCAGGCAAAAGTTGGTTTTATATCTCTTGGCTGTCCTAAAGCTTTAGTTGATTCCGAAAATATTTTAACCCAGCTTAAAGCTGAGGGTTATGAAGTTGTAAATGATTATAGTAGCGCTAATATAGTTATTGTAAATACTTGTGGATTTATTGATTCGGCTGTAGAAGAGTCTTTGCAGGCAATAGGTGAAGCGCTATGCGAAAATGGTAAAGTTATTGTTACAGGATGTTTAGGTGCTAAAGATGGTGTTATCACTACTAAATATCCAAATGTTTTAGGGGTGACTGGACCTCATGCAACTGCCGAAGTAATGGATATGGTACATCGTAATCTACCCAAGCCACATGATCCATTTATTGATTTAGTTCCAGATGCAGGAGTTAAGCTTACCCCCAAACATTACGCATATCTTAAAATTTCGGAAGGATGTAATAATACATGTACTTTTTGTATTATTCCAGATATGCGGGGCAAGCTTGATTCATACCCGATAGGAGATGTATTAAATCAGGCTCAAAAGCTGGTAAATGCGGGGTGTAAAGAGCTATTGGTTATTTCACAGGACACTAGCGCATATGGAGTTGATATTAAATACCGTACGGGGTTTTACAATGGTAAGCCAGTAAAAACCAAGATGCTTGATTTATGTCAAGAGTTAGGCAAACAAGGGGTTTGGGTTAGGTTACATTATGTATATCCTTATCCGCATGTTGATGAAATTATACCCCTAATGGCAGAAGGTAAAATTTTGCCTTATCTGGATATTCCGTTTCAGCATGCAAGTAGCCGTATATTAAAAGCTATGAAACGTCCGGCAAATGTGGGTAATGTATTGGAGCGAATTACAAAATGGCGGCATATATGTCCTGATTTAGTAATTAGAAGTACATTCATTGTTGGTTTTCCAGGTGAAACAGAGGAAGATTTTCAGGAATTATTAGACTTTTTAACCAATGCCCAGTTAGAAAAAGTGGGATGTTTTAAATATTCTGCTATAGAAGGTGCAAAAGCCAATGATATAGGTGAACCGGTTTTAGAAGAAGTGAAAGAAGAACGTTATAATCGGTTTATGCAGCATCAATTACAAATTAGCCGAAAAAAATTAGCTAATCGTGTTGGCCAGATATATGATGTATTAGTTGACGAAATAAATCGTAAATATATTGTTGGCCGGACTAAATATGATGCACCAGAAATTGATGGTTTAGTTTATATAAAAAATAATGGATTAAATCAGGTAAAAGTTGGAAGTATAATACAAGCTTATATTACCAGTAGCGATGATTATGACCTATATGGTAAATTAGCTGCTTCAAAGAAATAATAAGAATAATTACAAGTTCAGGTATAGAAATATAAAGTAAATTGATATTTGTCAAAAGTTGAATTAAGCCTTGAACAAAATAATTTGAAGTGGTATTTAAGAATTTTAGTAATTTAAACCTGGCGGTTATCGGTATATATAAAGCTGAACAGGGATATTATATAAAAATTATCAGTTATTCGATTCTAAAAAATAATAAACAGTATTTAAATTGAGTTATAATAATGACATTCGTGAAAATTCTGTGTGGCTTATTATTACAAAGTTGGTGCTTTAGCGGAGCTGGCACTGGTTCTCAACACACTAAAGTTTTACAATTGCATTCTTTATTTATCCACCCAAAAATAGTCTGTCTAAAACAATTACTAGTGAAGGCTATTTAATTTTCTCTGCCTGTACTGAAAATGGACTCACAAAGTATAAAGTCCATTACGAATACTTATTGTAAATATAAATATTTAATCTAAAAATTTGAACATCTAAATTTATATATAAGTAGGTCCTATAGATCTGATTTTTATAAACTATTTATAGATTTTATATTATTTATTATAATCCGGCTACTTCCAAAGCAATTGGAAAGGTTGTTCTACAAAAATCTGTAAATTATGTTAATTAGCTCCTAAAATAGATAAAGAATTAACTTCAGGAATGATGCGATAAAGTTTCCTGAATTAATGCACATGGTTACTTTAAGGATACATGCATATTTTATAATTTTGTAGTAAAATATATAGTTATCCACCAAAAAACAAATGGAGGAAATATTATTATGCCTAATTTTGACAAATTACAAAAAGCTCTAGGGTATAATTTTAAAGACTTGGCACTTCTTAAATTAGCATTAACTCATAGAAGCTATAGCCGGCAAAATAATGAGCGGATGGAGTTTGTGGGTGATGGAGTATTAGATTATGCAATTGCAATTAGTTTATATAATAGGTACCCACATTTTGATGAAGGTGATTTATCTAAAGTCAGGTCTTCTTTAGTTAACCAGGAGACTTTAGCTGAGATAGCTACCAAGTTAGGACTAGGGGAATATTTATCTTTAGGCAAAGGTGAGGAAAAATGCGGTGGGCGTTATCGGCCGTCTATTCTTGCAGACTGCCTGGAAGCAGTATTTGCTGCAATTACTTTTGATTCATCACATATTCAAGCTATAAAAATTATAGAAGAACTATTTGATGAATACTTAGAAAATGCAGAAAATTTAATTAGTAAAGACTATAAATCGATTTTGCAGGAATTATTGCAAAGTCGCAAGCTTTGCCTGCCTGTTTACACATTACGTCAGACTGACGGGCTTGCCCATAGAATGGTTTTTCATATTGACTGTGTAATAACTGACTTACAACTTAAAGTGACTGCACAAGGCAGGAATAAAAAAGAAGCAAGCCAGGTGGCAGCAGAAAAGGCCTTGGCCTTACTCCGCTCATCTTAAAACTATAGTCTGATTTAAGAATTTACTGGTGTTCCGCCATTGACATGCAGGACTTGTCCTGTTACGTAGCTGGAATCTATTTCACTAGCAAGATATACATATGCAGGAGCTAACTCAAATGGCTGGCCCATGCGCCCCATCGGGGTATCCTTGCCAAACTCCTTTAGCTTATCCTGGGAAAAGCTGGCAGGAATTAAGGGGGTCCAGATTGGGCCTGGTGCCACTGCGTTTACTCTGATACCTTTAGATGCTAAAGAGGCAGCTAAAGCTCGGGTGAAAGCCAGATTAGCTCCTTTGGTAGATGAATAATCCAGCAGCATTGGATTACCTTTATATGCTACCACAGAGACAGTATTTATAATTGCAGCTCCTTTTTTCATATGTTTTAAGGCTTCGCGTGTTAAATAAAACATTGAAAAAACATTTACTTTAAAAATATCTCCTAAACTTTCATCTGTAACGTCTTGCAGGCTATTAGTTTGATATTGTTCACCGGCATGATTAACTAAAATATCTAACTTGCCAAATTTTTCAATAGTTTGGTTTATAATGCTTTCGCTCATTTTACTTATACTTAAATCACCTTTTACAAGTATACATTGCCCATTATATTTTTCAATCTGAGCCTTAGTATCCTGTGCATCTTCATCTTCATTCAAATAAGCTGCAACAATTTTTGCTCCTTCTTTGGCAAAAGCGATTGCAACAGCTTTGCCAATTCCACTATCTGCCCCTGTGATTATAGCAACTTTGTCTTTTAACTTTCCGCTACCAATATACTCTGGATTATCATGAATTGGTATTGGATCCATTTTTTGTTCTGTACCAGGCAAAGGCTGCTGTTGATTAGGGTTAATATTGATATCTAAATCCATTTGCGTCTCCTATTTATAAAATATTTATATAATTTTGACAGTAAAATATAATATTACTAATATTTTACTATTAAATACTGGCGACACTATGATATCAGACTACTTAATATTATTTTGCTTAAAATTTAAGGTAAAAATTTTGGTATTTATTATAAATAGATTTGTTAATCGCTATGAAAATGGGCTGTTTTGATGATAAAATATTGTTTAAGATTTATCAAAGAGATATTATTTTTATAAAATTCTACATAAAAAATATGATAAAAAATCCAATAATAGTATTCAAAAAAGTTAAAAATATTAATATTAAGGTAAAACGAAATCTAGATATAATATTAACTGTCCCCATGCAAACACGACGCCAGACAATTGATACAATTATTATTAAACGGCAAGAGTGGATTAATAAACAGCTTGAATATTTTAAGCAACGACAAACACCAGTTAAACAATACGAAAGTGGAGAGGTTTTTAAATTTTTAGGACAAACATATACTTTAAAAATTATAAATTCGGCACAAAATACTGTAAAACTTAATAATGATTGTCTTGAACTAAGTATTTCTGATAATTTCGCAAGTATAGATAAAAAAGCGCTGCTTATTGACAAATGGTATAAAGATCAGGCTTTGCATTATTTTATGCCAATACTGGAAAAATATAGGCAAATAATTGGCAAAACAATAAATAGGGTAGTTATTCGCCATATGAAGACAAGGTGGGGTTCATGTAATCCTAAAAAAGCTTACATTAATCTTAATCTGGAATTAATAAAAAAGCCAGTTACAGCTATTGAATATGTGGTTTTGCATGAGTTAGCACATCTTACGCATTATAATCATGATAGTAATTTTTATAACTATATGAGCTTGTACATGCCAGATTGGAAATCACGCAAAAAATTGTTAGAACTATAAATGCGAGATTAGTACTTTATTTATTTTTATATCAAGAGGAATAATTTTAAGATTGATCTTCTAACTTTTTCTAAGCACGGTTATTTGTTCTTTTTTACAGGTACATTAATTATTTTTTATGATAAAAATTGGATAATAAAAATTATGATAGTATAATAGTGCCTGATGTTATAATGTATGCCAATTTACTTGCTATGGTTAAGGTATTCTTAATATATATATAGATTATTCAATTTTATTAGATTGTAGATAATAAATGTCAAATAAAGGTGATTTTGCTATTAGGCTTGTAGAGCTTTTTAAAAAAAATAAAGTTACTACAGCCACATTAAGTAAGGCAACTGATATTTCAGAAATTACTATAAATAAAATGCGTAATGGACAAAATATAAATCCTACTGTATCAACTCTTCTTGCCATTGCCAACTATTTTAGAGTATCTATTGATTATCTAATAAACGGTGCAGCAGTATTACCTTCTAAAAGTATAAAAATAATGGATTTAGATAATATTGAAGCTGAGGCTATGGAATTATCTACAGCTGATTTTTTTTCAGATGCAGATTTTGCAGTAAGGATTACAAATAATAATTATAAAGAGTATAAAAAAAATTCGCTGGTATTAATTAGCCAAAGGATAAATTATAAGAATGATGATATTATACTAGTAAAACTAAATGGTGGCCACGCCTTATGCACACTTATAGTAGAAGGAGGTATGTACATAGGCAAATCATTAACAGTTTTGGAAAAATATCATAATATAAATGTAGAAAATATATTAGGAATCGTAACAGGTGTGATATGGAAAATAAATTAGTACCTACGCATAAATATAAAACGAGCGTTGTATTTTTGGACGACGATATAAATTTTTTAAATTTTTTAAAAGGCTGGCTAATATCTGATAATTATGAATTTCATTTTGTTAATTCGCAAACTGATTTAGAAAATTTTATCAGGAAAAGTGAGGAACAAAGAAATAAATTGCCGCCAATTTTGACTAAACTAGATAATGAATTAAATGATCTGGTTAATCATGAAGCTTTTGATTTTGACTTGTCGCGGTTTATGGAGATTAGAAATATACCAAATAAAAGCGCTGAAATGTCGGTAATTTTTATAGATAATGATCTGGGCGATTATTCGGGTATTGATATTTGTTCCAGGTTATCTCCAAGACTTAGATTTAAGAAAATACTACTTACTGGTGATTGCGATAAAATGCGGGCTATTGACGCGCTAAATAAGCAAGTTATTAATTTGTTTATTGACAAGATTGATTTAAATGATAATACTTCAAGTAGTATTGTGGATAAAGTTTTAGAAGAAATTAAAAATTTTAGCGATTATTATTTTATAGGGAGTAATTTTTATAATAATCCCTTAATATCAAGTACATCTTTTAAAAAGCTTTTTGATTCAATCTTGGAACAATATAAAATTATAGAATATTATCTTCTCGAAAAAGATATGTTTTTATTAATTGATAATCAAAATAGGGAAATATTTTTTAAATGCTGGCAGGATGCTGATTTTGATAATTACTATAAAATATATTTTGACGATTTGGATAATTCAAAAAATACAAAGCTTAAAACTGCTATGCTAAATAAACAAATACCTGTTGGCCATCAATTTATAGATTCAGTACAGTTTAATGAATA
>JAJFBO010000035.1 GCA_020697025.1 Burkholderiales bacterium | reverse complement strand
AGGAAAATCAACTTGTTTATCAGATCTCCTGGAAGTGGATATTGTAAACCCTAAAAGTGATGTTAAGTTTAAAGAGTTTGCTAATGACTACCTATCATCTGATGCTGTAAAGGCATCTTTAGGTATTAGTGCCCAGTTTGGCCCGGTTGCGAGTATTTCAGCTCTTGGCAGTTTTCTTGGTTCTTCTGAACTAGATTCTAAGTCAACATATATATATTATATTTTTCGCTACAGCGCAGCAGCGCGGCTAAAAGGGGTGAATTATAGAGATGATCCAAGAAGCAGTTTTAAAATAGATTATTTTACTTCGCCAAAGACTTTTAGGGAAGAATGCGGAGATGGCTACGTTGACTCAGCATTTGCAGGAGCAGTATTAATTGTTAGGTTAAAGTTAGGTTTTAGTTCTGACATAGCCAATGAAGAGTTTAATCTGGCGCTTAATGGTACATTAGGAGCTGGGTTGGTAGATATTACTGCCAAGATTACCCAGGCAATGCAGCAAACAAAACTAAAAACAACTTTGACTATTGAAGCAATGCAGCAAGGGGGTGATATTAAGAAACTTCCCAGAATAATACATGTATCTGAGGAAGATATATCCCATGTATCTAATGAAGAAACACCAGGTGTTAGTGCCTTACAGTGTGCAACTGATACAAATGTAATTGATTCTTGCCAAAAGACAATGGCAAAAATATATAATTATGCTAAAACATTGCCGGATCAATTAACCAGCCCGGATAGTTATTTTTATGATCGCCCGGTTGCTATTTCATATTTGGACAGTCTGGGATTAGATGTAAGGCATGGAGACATGAATTTAGAAAACGACATAAAAATGCTTTCAGCAAAATATGAGTTAGCAAATAAATATCTAAAATATTTAAATGATTTTAATTCACGTTATGAATATAATGAGCGTGCTGATTTACTCGGACAATTAAATGCCATATCTAATAAGCTGATATTTCAGATTAATAATGTATTTTATAATAGCACTTTACTCAAAGAATGTTATGGCAGCAGTTATCCTACAAGCTTATGTAAAAGTGCAGTTTATGCGGCTAATGCACAGTTAGATAAAGATGATGTTAAACTACAGGAGAGTGAAGTTCAGCTCCTGACAGATTTTTTACCTCATCAACAGTTTAGTGTTGGCGGGATAGGGCTATGGCGGGGAAATGATCTGGGGATAGGTATTTGTCATTTAATTCCAGTTACTATGGCACAGGATAAAGACGTATTATTTCATTTAGATTGTGGTTTAGGTAATGATAACCCGGCTGATGATATACTTGCTAACTTAGTTACACAACACCAAATTATAATTGATGATTTTTCTTATGGGATAGGGCAGCCGGAGGTTAAAGTAAAATGTCTGGCCTCTGATGGCAGCAGTAAATTAATTTTTAATGTTGATGAAGTGGGATATACGTATACTTCTAAAAATATAAAATGTTATGTAGATGGTAAAGAGTATACTAACTCCAGGGAAAAAGATCTGGTTATTCAAAGATCAAGATTTTAATATATTATAAAATTATGACTCAGATAAAAGATGTACGTTTAAAAGGAAAAATAGTATGGCTGTTAAACATTTAAAAATTATGCTGATATTAGCATGCACCCTGGGATTGCATAATGCTAAAGCAAATTTTCTATTAGGAGATGGGTACCAGCCATCAACAGGTGCTACATATCCATCTTGTTTACTACTAGGCGGGGCATATGCATCAAAAAATACAGATTGGGATAACCCTAGCGGTAGCTTGAGTTTTACGCAAATCAGGTCTCTTTCGGAGCTAAAAAAACTACTAGGTGCAGGAGGAGAATTATCATTGGGTATGACCCAGTTTAATGGTAAAGCTGAAGGTAGCTATTTGGATATGTTGAATACCAATAATAATACTGAGCATATTCTATATTTTTTAGACACTTCAAGTGGTGCTACCTTGAATTTAAAGCGTGAGCTTTATAATAAAAATCCCCTTGGTATGTTATTTGAACCAGCAGCCAAGTTATATGGCAATAATGATATATCAGGATTTTCGCAAATGTGTGGGACTCATTACATTGGACGAGCTACAGCTAAAGTAAGTATATTGGTAGATTTAGCTATTACTTTTAAAAATAAACAGGCTAAAGAAGAAATTGATGCAAAAATAAAAGCGGATGTGGCAACCGGCGGGGCTAAAATTGGGATTGCCGGAATGTTAAACTTAGTTACAGAAAATGCTAATAACGATGTTTCAATATCATTTAGTGCTAAACAATTTGGAGGAGATCCAAGCAAATTGGCTGAAGCACTTTCTAAACCTGAGTGCAAGGACAAGAGCGGCAATACTGCAATTGTTGCTTGTGGAACTGGCGGGCCAGATTCGCTAAAAGCCTGCAATATAGCAGTTACATGTATTACTAATTATGGAACCACTATAGCCCGACAACTAAAAGAATCTGATAAAAAAACGATTGATTATAAAAAATATTTCTATACAGACCCAGAGTATTACAGCTATGCATCTTTATTTGGTATACCTGATGAAACATTAACATTGCCGGCTAAAGAGGTGGTGGACGAAATGGCAGCTAAATTTAATAAAATTCAAGGCGAAGTAAATTTATTGAAAGAATATATGTTACGGGTTGGGGAAAAAACTAATGATAAAATTAATAGTGGCTATACAACAGCAGAAGCTCATAGGAATAAATTAAATGAAATATTAAATGCATTCAAATCTGCATCATATAGTATTACAAAATCTTCTAATATATATATGGAGGCTTGCTTGCAGAAGTTAGACAAATCTGCTTGTGATCAAGCCCTGAATTATATCAATCAGGTAGAGTTGGAGCAGAAGCAGGGTAAATATGAGGAAACCAATGAAAAAACAAAAAATCAGCAAAATAATAAAAAGCAGTTGTGGGCAAAAGAAATTGATACGCTTGAGCATATTGAAAATAATAATTTTGATATAAATTTATTAACTTTGAAGTCGCCTGCAGTAACCAATTCAGATGGGACCGCCACTTCTGCAAAATTCCAGCAGATGACATGTAGTATTATACCAACTGGTTCAGGAATTAAGGGTAATGAGGTAAGAATTGACTGCCCTGATATAGCAGTACAAGATGGCATACAAAGATTAGTTTTTAAAAACCAGGCGGGCGGTATTAATTTAATTCAAAGTATTGATCGCAATTATGGAAAAATAGAGTTAGGTGGTGCCAAGACCAGTTTATCTTCAGGAGCAAACAGTTTTACTTATGGTATTAATGATGGTAAAGGGCAAAAATATTGTTTTCTATATAATAAAGGTATAACTCTAAATAAAGCGCTTGATGATAATGGACAACCTAGTGAGTTTGGGGAATATGAAGGCAAGGTGGATATTAGATATAAAGTGATATCTGACAGTATCCAGGATTGTCCGGATGATATATCAGCTTACGCTAATAAAGTTGTGAATAAAGATATGGGAGATAAAAGTTCGGCAAATAAAATAAATGCTGAGCAACAGGAATTAACTACTTATTATCCTAGTCTAATCGGTATTTTATAATAAAATTATATAAGGATGTTTATAATGAAAAAATTGATAGTTTTAGTTTTTACTATATTACCTATATGTTATGCATCAGCCCTGATGACAAAAAACGAATGTGTTAACCGCACCTATAGTAATCTTGACCGGTCTGGAAAACCGCAAAGAAATTTATTTTGTGCAGGAAAGATGAAGCTTACAGAAAGTGGTGCCTTAATTTCAGGTCGGAAGACTGATGTGAAAGTAGTGCTTTCAGATGACAGCAGTCCCGGTTGTAGCCATATAGATAGTATATTAGTTACTGAAACAATTAAAGCTTTTTTTGATGCGCAGAAATAAAGTGAATACAGCTTCCGTACTTGCTTAATGCCCAGATTATTTGATGCTAATGCGAGTCCAAATACAGGTATTTTTATTGGTGATGATAATTTTTATAACCCAAGAATAGCTAATCAGAATTTGCTAATAAGTAGTTTAAAGAATACATCAGTATTACGTAAGTTACATCAGGCAAGGTTAGCCGCAAGAGGAATAAATTTGCCGGCAGATAATGAGAAATGCTCATTTAAGGATGATAAGGATAGTACCAAGTGGGAAAGAATAAGAATGAAGATGGGTTTTTATGACAATATCAGTAAAGATACAAAAGATAGGATAGCAGCAGGGACTTCTACTTGCAATGATATACTGGATTCTTTAAGTTATCCAACTGACCTCTTCCCTAACGAGATAGAAAAATGTTCTAAAAATACTCTATTGTGTACCACAACAAGTACAGTACCAACAATGAAAAAACCATTTAACCCAATACTTAAGGTAGTAACACCCATATTATTTGCCGAAAAAAAGATAGATCAGGGTAAGTTTGGTGAGTTAAAGGAAACGTTTACAATTAATGAGTTTTTAAATACGCTGGTAGATCCATACTATGACCAGTTAGATTTTAATGATAAAGATGGGGTTAGTATAATATATAAACAAACTGATTTAAATGGTAATTTTAGAAAGTAATAAACTATTTTATTGACTACACTTTTAAGGATAGGGCATTTTGAGGCTTGTAATATATTGGACTTTGCTATATAGTTTATTAATGGCGCGGGTAATTGCTGATGAGGGTGTGGTTCTGGGAGACGGCTATAAATCCCAAATTGGAGTTTATACAACCAGCTGTATCAAGAATGCTATTGATAGTAAATGGAGGCAGCAACATACTGTAATATATAATCCACAAGGAAGTCTTGGGTTAAAACAGATAACTTCCTATAAAGAGCTACAGGATTTATTGGATATCTATGGCGAAGCCTCGGCAAGTGCCGGTGGATGGGGCGCGGATATAGGCGGTGGGATCTTTGATCAATCTGCTAATAGCAATAAAACTATAAATATGGTATATGTGCAGCAATTTATGAGCGCGGCAGTTTTGAACCTTGAGCTAAGTCAATACAATTCACAAGAAACAGCCAGGGTCCTGTTAAAAGAACAGGTTAGAAAATGGTATGGTCAGATTGGTTCACAGGCGGCTTTAGATATATATAACGCTTGTGGTGATAAGTTTGTAAGTAGCGCCTCAACTGGTGGGATGTTTATCGTGGTAATAACAATTAGATTTACCAGCATCCAGGCAAAAAATGATTTTACTGCTGCGCTTGGGGCATCAGGAACGGTAAGCGGGATTACTTTAGGTATTAATGGAGCATTAAGCATGGCTGAAAAAAATGCTAAAAGCGGCACGACAATTTCTATTACAGCTAAACAATATGGCGGAAAATCAATGAATTTGCAGGATGCAGCTCTAGGCGAAACAGACTCTCTCGGGGTGTACCAGATACAAAAGTGTGGTTCTGATTCTAAAAAACCAGGCGAATGTGATAAACTGTTAACCAGCATAATTAACTATGCGGAAAGTTTTTCAGCCCAATTTAGAAAAGGTAATAATATGATAGATAAAGGAAATTTATTTTATTTTAATCCCGGATATACTGATTATAGCAATGTATTTGGCCCGGTTGGTGAAGTTAATACAAATAGCCAGAAAATAATATTATCCAAGCTCAGGGATAATTATAGGGATTTGGTGCAGGATATAGCTTTAATTGATGAGTATAAATCCCAGGTAGATAATATTTTTGTAAATAACACGGCAGGACAAATTTCAAAATCCGGGATACTACCTTTATTAATTGCTTATAAAGCTGATGTATTAATAAATAATAAAAATTTATATGATTCAAGCCAGGATTTAAAAAATTGCTTAAAATATACAGCAGGCTGTGAAGAAGCAAGAAAACAAATTGCTGCAAATACAGTTAATCTTAGTCCGGCATATATAAAAGCAGCAGATTATCTTAATTATATAAAAGAAAACTCTTTTACAATAAGCAATCTTTTGACGATAGATAATATTAAAGATCCGCAAAAACCAAGATTTAAGTATATAAATTGCGATTTAATACCTCTAAAGCCCGAATCAGGTAGCTGGATAAATGCTTTAAGCGGTTGTGGATTAAGTTCTGGCTTTTTGTCTATAAAATATAAATCTTCTCTCGAGGATAAGAATATTGAAGTAGCAGGGTTTACGTATGAGGTTAAAATAAACGGGCAGCAGTATAATCTTACGTATCCTAGAACTACATTATATAATTTAGAATTTGCTGAATTTGTTCCTTCAAATGAATCTATATTTTTGAAGGTAAAATATGAAAAGTGTGAGGCTAATCATAGCTGTACTAATAATGGAGAAATTATCAAGCAAGATCAGATAAAAGACTATACTGGAACGAATGCGTATTATCTTCAACAACAGGAACTAACTACCTTATATCCTGCGATAATGTACTAAGGGCTACTATGATGAAACTATATTTATTATGAATAAAATATATTTAAAATTTTTTATTATTTTACTTTGTTTTACACAGTATTCTTGGGGTATAACATTTGAGGCTAAGACAGATGACTTCCATAATTTTGGCTGGCATGTTTATACCATTACAGCTAAAAAGCTTGATGACAGTACAGGTCCAGTTACAGTTAAAGCAATTAATAGTGAAATTAAATTGATTACATTAGCCAATCGTAAAAAAACTTTTGGTGAACCTGCTTCAGCCCAGATACATGATTTAAACTGTATTGGAAAAAATTTTGCTCATGTTGGTGATTTTTGTAGATTTAAGGCTCGTATCCCATGCGATTTTTGTAATTCTGCAAAAGAAGCACCAGCTAGTATGGTTTTGGACATTAAATATTTTTTTAATAATGATGCAGCTAATTTGCTGGTATACCAAAATCCAGAGTATATAATTATAAATCCAGGAGGTCCAAAGCCTATCTCCAGAGTGGCCTTCCCGGAAGAAAAGAAAGATTACCCAGCTTTAGATGATGAACATTTTGTATTAGTTTTGGAAAATGGTGGTGTAGAATCATTAATATTAAATAGTGTATTTCCTGATAGAGAGTTAAACTTGGTAAATGAACTAGAAAGCCCGGAGCTTTACGGTGATAGCGCCAGGTGTACGGTTGGTGGGGAAGGATTAAAAAAATTTGGTGATACCTGCATTATGGTATATCAATTTACAAAAGTTTCATCTGTAAATTCGGCCAAGCAAACCAGGCAGGTTAATGTAAATATTAATCAAGCTGCTTATAAAAATACAGTTACTAAGCCACCTGTAACTATTAGCTTTAAGGAAATTATTCCTAATGGTTCGGAAGTTGTAAGTCCTAATAAAACAGATAGTTGGCTTGTAGTTGTGAATGTTTCTAATTATTATAACCTTGATCCAATAACGTTGAAATCTTCTATTATTGATGAAAGTGGGGTATTAGTTAAAAATGTTAACGCAGTTTCGGATACGCAGTCTCATTATAATTATGGAACAGCGACTTGTATGTTAAATAAGACAAGAAATGAATGCGATTTTCTCCTGTTGGTTCATTTCATACCTCCTGGAAAGTATTTTATAAAGATGAATTATTCTGGAGACAGGATTAAAAGTGGTGTGATTAGTGCTTTATTTGAAAAGAAATAATTTAATTATATCAATAAATTGCCAAACCGCGTTGACAGGGTATTTTTATAATGCTAAAATATATTTATTATACAAAGGATTTATTGATTAAAACAAGGTACAAAAGTGTGGTTGGTGAATTGCAGCAATGTTTTTCTCTATTTTATAAAAATGAATAAAAAGGAAATTGTTATGAAGACAAATAAGCGAAGTAAATTAAAAAGATCTTTAGGCTGCGTATTACTTGCCTCAGTTATTAATGTATATGCTAATACTGTTCCAAAACCAGGTAATCCTATTATTAAGGCTACAGGAATAGTAAAATCTAATAATACCTGTCTTGCAAAATTATTAGAAAATGAGTTAAATAATACTTGTACTAACGAAGATAAAAGTAAATGTTATGATTTAAATAATGCAGAAGCCCAAATTATTTCTACTCGCATAGAGACTAATGATGACAGAGCCAAGGTATTTGGAATTAATGGAATTGCTAATTTGTCGCTAAATAACTTATCAGGATCTTTAAAAGGTATTTTTAATGATAAAGAG
>JAJFBO010000034.1 GCA_020697025.1 Burkholderiales bacterium | reverse complement strand
CGACCTTGTGCAATCTCAGCCTGATACGGCGTATAGGCAGTATACCAGCCTGGGTTTTCAAAAACATTACTCTTTATTACTGCAGGCGTAATAGTTTCAAAATAGCCTAAACCAATATAATTTTTATATAATTTATTATTACTTATCATTGCAGATAATTCTTGTGATGCTTCATACTCGCTTAAACCATTACACTCACCTATTCCAGTTTCACTTAATATATCATTAGGTATTACCTCATTTATGAAATCTTCTAAATTATTAAAACCAAGAGCTGCAAGCATTACATTTTGCTGATTTAAATCTGGTCCGATGTGTCTTGTTGTAAAGTTCATTTATTTATCCTAAATTAAGCACCAATTAAGGTTCGATATTCATTGGCAGACATAAGTGTATCTAATTGTGCTGTATCAGATAGTTTTACTTTTAATAACCATCCCGCATGATGCGGGTCTGTATTAGCTAACGTTGGATCAGAGATTACACTTTCGTTTACTTCAACAACTTCACCATCTATTGGAGAATATAGATCTGAGGCTGCTTTTACTGATTCAACCACACCAATTACAGCATGGGTCTTAATCTGGCTGCCAACTTTAGGTAATTCAATATAAACCAAATCACCCAGTAATTCCTGGGCATGGTGGGTAATTCCGATTAACACAACATCTGCAGAGTCTTTTTTTACCCATTCATGAGTATCTACAAATTTAACTTCACTTGAATACATATACTTATCCCTTTAAAAATATTATCCCTTAAAGATTATAGCTGGTATGCTACAGCAAAAATAACTATAACCAAGAAATAGAATTTATTAGTCTTGCAAATAAAACCTATTACTGTATAAGGACTTAATTTATCAGTATTTTCCCGTTCCTGACAAATGGCAGCTTACATAATTTAACAAGTTCCAATTTATCCCGGATGCCTACATATGCCCGCGTTTCTACTATAGGTTTTATACGCGCCATTGCAATTGATAATTTTAGTGTAGGCGAAAATGTTCCACTGGTTATAATACCAATTTCATTATTATGAGTATCATAAATTTTTTGCCCTTCCCGTAAAACCCCCCTGCCTTCCAATACTAAACCACTTTGTATATATTTTACTCCACTATCCTTATACTTTATATACATGGCCTTTCCAATGAAGTCCCTGTCTGCATCAGATAAATCAACCACCCAATCCATATTACATTCTGATGGATTAATGCTTTCATTCATATCATGCCCATAAAGATTCATTCCAGCTTCCAAGCGAAGTGTATCCCTAGCCGCTAAACCGCAAGGAGTTACCCCTACGCTTAATAATTTATTCCAAAAATTTTCTGCATCTATGCTAGGCAGCATTATTTCCAAACCATTTTCACCTGTATATCCCGTACGCGCATAAAACCATTTATTTACTACTAATGCCATAAATGGCTTAAGTTCGGTTAACTTAACCGCAAGATCAGGCCTGAGACCTGCTACTTTTGTAATTGAATTAGGTCCTTGTACTGCTATAATAGATAAATCATTACGCTTAGTCAATTCAACCTGAAATTTTTGCGATACTTCATCTATCCATTTCATATCTTTTTCATAAGTACCAGCATTAGTAACCATACGGTAACCAAATTCGGTATAATATACAATTAAATCATCTATAATACCTGCATTAATATTTAGCATGCCGCTATATAGAGCTTTACCATAACCAAAATTCTCCAGTTTAGCTACATCATTAGATAACAAATAGCGCAAAAAACCTTTGGCATCAATCCCGGTAATATCGGTAATTGCCATATGTGAAACATCAAACATCCCGCAATCACTTCTAACAAATTCGTGCTCCTTAATTTGTGAGCCATAATTTATTGGCATCTGCCAATTGGAAAATTCGACCATTTTTGCTGAATTTGCCAAGTGTGAATTGTATAAAGCAGTTTGTTGCATAACTTAAATATCCTCTGAAAAGAAGCAGTATTATACCATCACAATAAATGCAAATTATGGTAAAATTCCAAATTCGTAATAACAGAGAAATATGCAGCGCATAATAGAAATGTGATATACGCCGGAATAATAAACATGCAATAATTTAGGGAGTTAGATTTTTATGCATCGAATAAATAAACCACTATTATTGATTTTTTTAATTTGTGCAGCAACAATAGTATACGCTTATTATGCTCAATATTATCAGGGTGTTAATCCATGTCCTTTATGTATTGTACAAAGATTAGTTATTGCTGTTATTGGTTTATTATGTTTTATGCTGGGGATGACCGGTGTATCTGGTATACTTAATAAAATATGTAGTTTAATAATCGCAGGTATTACAATTTTTGGAATGGTTATAGCTAAACGCCAGCTTTACTTGATGAACCTGCCTTTAGACCAGCAGCCATTATCTTGCGGTATGCCGCTGGATATCCAATTTCAAAGGCTGCCATTTAACAGTTTTTTGCATTATGTTTTGCAAGGTGATGCCGAATGTGGAAAGGTAAACTGGCTAGTATTTGGCATGAAGCCACCTACTGCCATGATAGTTTTATGTTGTATAATATTGTTAATTTTAGTTTATAATTTTTTTCAAAAATACAAAACCTTAGAAGTATAATATAAAAAGGCTGCATAACAGCCTTTTAAAAATACTATATATTTTATTAATTGCTGCTTTGCTTGCCATCTACGCCTTCGTCCTTGAATTCGCAATCATATCCATTACAGCTATCAAAACCACTTCCGCCGTCTTCAATCCAATTAGAACCTATAGCATTAACTGGGTAAAATCCTTCATTACTAATAACTAAAGTAGCTGCTAAATGATTTGGAACACCGTTCATATCATATATACAAGCAACCTTATCAGTAAAACTACTATATACAACAAGCGGTGGGGTTCCTTTCAAAGTAGCTGTCGTAGGATATTTTAGGAAATTATCTGATATTAAATTATAATATGTATTTGGGTAATCATATTCCCAATGACCTGTACTATTAAATTTTATATCACCTGCAAGAGGGCATTTATATATAAGTCCAGCACTAGATAAAGAATCTGCAAATGCAGTACTTGATAAATAAGCTCCGATTAATAAAAAGGCTATTTTTTTCACAAGTATAAGTTCCCTACAATATAATTTACGCTAAAGCATAAATTTTTCTTATTTCGAAAAAACCCTTAATCATATATTAATAATTAATTTAAAATCATAAATAACTATTAATATAAAATTAAGCAACTAAGGTTTACTTTAATAAACCAAACATCAACTTATCCCAGGCTTTGACACCATCAAAATGGTATATTACTTCAAATAGGTAGATAAAACAATATTCTATCATAGTAATAAATAAAAATCAATCCTTAATTCTTGGTAAATCTGATATTTAGTTATAATAAAAAACCCTGAGTTTAACTCAGGGTTTTAATAAAAACATAAATCAGGTAATTATATAATTATGTATTATTGCTCTGGTGTTACATTAATTTTAACAACAGCCTGTACTTCATGATGTAATAAAATAGTTATATCAAACTCACCAATTGTTTTTAATGGTCCATTTGGCATTGAAACTTCTGAACGCTTAATTTCTACGCCAGACTTATTTACTGCATCAACAATATCAAATGATGTAACTGAACCAAATAATTTACCATCAACACCCGCTTTGGCTGCAATAGCAAACACCTGGCCATCAATTTTAGATTGACGATTTTGCGCACTTGCAAATACATCTGACTGGTTTTTTTCATATTCTGAACGTTTGGCTTCAAATTCTTTTAAGCTGGCTTCAGTTGCACGTTTTGCCTTATTAAACGGAATCAGGAAATTGCGGGCAAAACCATTTTTTACTTCAGCGATATCACCTAAATTACCTAGGTTAGCAACTTTTTCTAATAAAATAACTTTCATGTTTTACTATCCTTATTTAGTGTTGGTCTGTATACGGGATCAAAGCTAAAAATCTAGCACGCTTGATTGATGCCGCTAACATTCTTTGGTATTTTGCTGACGTTCCCGTAATACGAGATGGAATAATTTTACCGGTCTCAGAGATATAACTCTTTAATAACTCAGCATCTTTATAATCTATTTCAGTAAAATTTTCTGCTGTAAAACGGCAGTATTTTTTCTTTCTTATCGTTTGACGAGACATTTTAATTTCCTTTATTCAAAAATTCAGTAATATGTAGTACTAACTGTAATTTGGCATTTTGGCTTATAAACCCGGATACCTCAACCTCAAAGCCTTCCTGGATAACTTGCGGCCCGGGCTTAATCCATACACAAAATATTTTACTCTTTATATGGCATAAAGCCCCAGCTTCTAGTTGTGTTGAAATATGCTCCAGTATAAACCGTGCTATTGTAACTCCCGATGGAGTATGGCGTATGGGATAAACCCTGGTAATCAAACCACCAATCTTAAACTGGTTAGGTTGCATATTATTATATAATTAGTATGCTGGTCTTGTTGGACGCGTATCTCTTGTTTCTTCTCTAAGAAATACAGAAGGCTCAGTTTCTGCTATTTTTCTTACAGTTACTAAATTGCGCAACACTGCATCATTAAACTTAAATGCATGGCTTAATTCATCCATCAGCTTATTGTCAGCTTCAATATTCATTAATACATAATGCGCTTTGTGGATTTTTTGAATTGGATATGCCAGATGTTTACGTCCACAGTCTTCAAGACGATGAATTTTACCGTTATGATCAGCAATTAGTTTTTTATAGCGGTCCATCATTTGTGGAACTTGTTCACTTTGATCCGGATGAACAAGAAGCACTACTTCATAATGACGCATGATTACTCCTTATGGTTAAATATCCCCCGCTCAGCGTAAACGATAGGGAAAGGTTTGTTAAATTAGATATCTTTAACAAATATTTAGTTAAAATTTGTTAAAGGACAATATTATAGCACGATACTATATACTAGTATACCAATTTATTCTAAATATCTCCCAATAGCCTTGGGCTCTATAATTATTTTTTAAATCCAGCGGAATGACCTGATAATGCTATAATTTACCCACTAATATTGTTTTTGGTACTGCTCCTCCTGTAATATTTTATAATATTTGGCAACAATATAAGTATTGCCATAGCAAATATCGGAAGCCAAACTTTAGGGTCTGTTAGCAAGTCAGATGTCAGGGCATGATTTGTATTTAACATATCGCGTACCCCATTACCAATTATTACGTAAATAAGCGTTGAAGGCAGGATACCAATTAAAGTTGAAATTAGAAAAGTACGTGCATTAATATTAAGTAATGCAGCAACTATGTTTAAAATCCAAAACGGAATTACTATAATTAGGCGTAACCCAATCAGATTCATTAATAATCCATAACGTCCGCTGCCATGAACCAATGATTTAAATTTAGTAAATTTATTAGCTAACATATTCTTAAAGAAATATCGTACCAAAAGAAAATTTAAAAAAGCTCCTATTCCATAACTAAGAACTGCTAAAGTAGTTCCTAAATAATAACCAAAAACAAAACCAGCAATTAAATCAAATAAAATTGTACCAGGAATACATAGGATAATCAATATAATATATGATACCACAAACACCAGACTAAACTTAATCGGATAGGCAACTTTAAGTCTCATGATTTCATGTCGGTAATTATTAAAGCCCTGTAAACTTAAATAGTGGTTAAGATGATAATGCTTTGCTACAATAGCAAATAAGGCTATTATTAAAACTAAAACACTAATTTTAAAAATACTTCGCTTCATTTAATTTCCTAAATTAATTTTAATAACTGTAAAATTTGTCGGGCTAGCTTACGATCCTGCCCCTGATAAGGGTAAGTATGTATATGAATTGCCGGATTAAAGTTAAGCTCAATTACAGCATAATTATTCTCCGGATAGGGATTTTGGATATTTTTTATAATCATATCTACGCCACAAATCCTGGCTCCAACACTCTTTGCAGCTTTAACAGCAATACGCTTATAGCTTTGCGGCATCATATCAGTAAAATCAATAGAGTCGCCACCAGTAGAAATATTTGAGTTTTCACGTAGAAATATTTTTTCACCAATAACTGGTATATAATCAAAACTTAAGCCCTGATGTTTTAAAAATGTCTGTTCTATCTCTCCCAAAGAAATTTTTTCTAATGGAGTTTTGTAGCCCACTCCCCGTAATGGACTGGAATTTTTTTGGACAATTAACTGACTGATATTTTTATGGCCATCACCTATCACGTTGGCTGCTTCACGGTGTAAGACTGCCACAGCATACCTATCGATTACAAAAAATCTATATTCTTTGCCACAAACAAAATCCTCGATTAAGACCTTTTTATCATAACTAAAAGCTGTTGTAAGCGCAGTTTTATACTCAGTTCGGGTAAACCTGGACTTAAAAATTGTTATACCATAACCAAAATTAGTTGAGTTGGGTTTAATCACAATGCTTTTATTCATATATAATGGATAATCAACCATAGCTTCGTCAACCGTACAATAGCCGTAACCATTTGGCACAACAATATTATACCTTTGCATAAACTCTTTAGTTACAGATTTATTTTCCATAGCCAGAATAGTAGCGTAATTATCTACTTCTGTTTTAGTAGCCTGTTTTATTATTCGATGTTCACCTTTGTGATGTAGCTGTATAAAATTATCCTGTCGGTCTAAAAACTTAAACTCTACCCCATTTAAGACTGCCTCTTTAAGTAAAATCTGCGTAGATAATTCTAAATCTTCAAATCCAGTAAATTTATAATAACGTTGTTTAGTTTGTGCGAAGAAATGTTTCGCCTGCTGCATAAAATAATTAGCATAACCATGTTTATATATCTCTTGTTCAATCTTTGAAGCCGGATTTGCCTCTTTAGATTTCAATTTACTATTAAACGTATTTATAACTTGCAACTTATCAGCCTCAATGCCAATACTGCTTAATTTGTCATACATATCATTTAATAACTCTACCCCCCATTCCTCAAGCCTCATTGTACTTTTCGTATCATAATGCAGCATAATTCCTGAAGTGTAGTCGCTATTTGCTGCTAGAACCTGGTTATTGTTTGTCAAGCGATATTCCTCATCACTTAGATAAAAATCTGGGGCAATTAAAGCATACACCATAAATAAATGAATGAGTTCCAACGAATCCAAAGTTATTCCAAGTGGAACCAAGGGGTTTAGGTCTAATGTTCTTATTTCTATATAATTAATCCCATTATGTTTTAAATCTTCGAGAATATTTCCTTTTGAATGCCCTTTGAGGCGCAACTGGGAGTAATATTCCTTGGCGGCAATGATATGTCCGCTTTCAATTGCCAGATTTATATCAGCGATATAATCATATAAAGAATTATATGAAACATAAAAATACTCTAAATTACGGTAGCCACTTACGCCATTACGAAAAGAGCTGGAACCCTTAAAACTATAGCTGTCATCATTAAATTTTTCTTTGGGAATCTTGCAGCACTCTACATATGACTCATGCATTACCGAGTTAGCACCAAATAAGTAAATAAATAACCAGCAATACTTTAGGTAGTAACGCGCTAATTTTAGATATACCTGATCACGAAATTCCCGATAAGACAGGCTATCATGTTCTGTTTGGTATAGTAAATTCATAAATTTATCATTAAATGAAAAATTATAATGCACACCAGATAATAATTGCTTACGCTTACCATATTTATGCGATAGATATTCACGGTATTCGGTTATTTCCGGAACAGAAAACTGCGCTTCTTTTATCAGACTGCTATCTTCGGGTAATATTGCCGGCAGCGAGTACGGCCAAAGATATTCATCTTCTAAATTCTCGGATACAATATCGTGTAAAGCTTGCATAAAATTTAGTGCAGCTTTGGGTGATTCAAGTGGCGTCGTAACCATTTCAATTTGCGACTCAGCAAAATCTGTAGTAATATATGGATGTTTCGCCTTATCACCAAAAATAGCCGGATGTGCTGTTAGAGCCAAATTTCCATATGGATTGGCACGTAAATTTTCTTTTTCCAGACCAAAATTACCAGCTAAAATTAAATCTGTCAACTTATGTTTAATCACTGATTGCAAAAAATCCATATATATGCCTTTTGTGTCTAATTATCAGTTATTATTCTACACCTGCATCTTAATATGAAAATTAAGAAACTTATTAGGCATTATATAAAATATAATTTATATTTTTAGTTTAATTTTGTGCACC
>JAJFBO010000033.1 GCA_020697025.1 Burkholderiales bacterium | reverse complement strand
AGTTTAAAATTTTTTCTACAGTAGATGTCAGAACAAGTATTTTAATAAAATTTCCTAAAATACCAGCTCCATACTGGATTGCCCAGGAGATTAAAATAATTAAAGATGATACAGTAATTATTTTAGATGATGATTCTTCAATACATGGCGCCTGGGACTCAAAACTTGCTCCTGTATTAAAAAAAATGCCTGAAATAAAAGTCAAGCATTTTTCTATTGGTAAAGAAGCTGTCGATTTTATTAATGCAATGTCGGCTGAAGAAAAAGAGCAAATATGTTTATTAACTGATTATGAACTATTAAACCAGAATATAAATGGATTACAGGTAATAGAACAAACTAAAATTAAGCGTTCTACCTTGGTAACTAGTCATTATGCTAATCCTGAGATACGCACTCAGGCCGCTGATTTACGGATTAAGATTTTACCTAAAGAGCGGGCTTTTGCTATTCCACTTAATTTAGATAAAAAGGTTAAGCCTGGTAGTAAAAAGGTTGATATTGTATGGGTAGATGATGCTGTGTGGTTTATACGGGATTGGAAGCTTAAGTTTGATAATCTTATTATAGATGAATATTATGACCCGGATAGCTTTTTAGAAGATGCTTACCAATATCCTTTGGATACCAAGATTATACTGGATAGACATTATTATGATGGTCAAACTGCAAAGAGGAACTACTTGGGTGATGGTTATGAGTTAGCCAGTAAATTACATGAAAAGGGCTATACAAATTTATTTATGATTACAGGAGATGAGCCAGAGTCGGGAGCATCACATGATTATTTGACAGTAGTATTTAAAGAAGATGATGAAAAAATAAAAGAGATAATTAAATCGTAATTTGTTCTAATTTTATACGTATTTGTTACTAGTGAGGTATATATTTAAAGGCACTGATTCATCATAACCAAGGAACAGTCTTTAAAAATAAAATTATACCTACATTATACAAAGTTACAGGAACAAAAGGTTGGTAGAAAAGTATGCATTCCAAATATAAAGCTGCCAGATATTTTATAGAAATAATTTAAATGATAAAAAAAGCACAAATGATTGAATATATTGAAAGTATTGCACCATTACTCCCAGTTCCTCTTTATTGGGGAGATAAAAATAGTATAGTACTTGGAGTTAATAAGGAAGTTTTAAAAGCTGCTGGTGCCAGAAACTATAAAGATATGGTCGGTAAAACTCCTTATGATTTTTATCCAGAGGATATGGCTAGGAATATAATACTTCACAATGAAAAGGTGATGAATACAGGAGAAACACTTTCTCAAGAGGAAGCTATAAGAGATATTTCGACTGGAAAAACAAGATATTATAATGCTGTTAAAGCACCATTATATAATGATAATAATAAAGTTATAGGCTTTGTTGGTGCTTCGATTGAAATTACAGCAGAAAAAGAGAAACTTATTGCTCAGAAAGAAGCAGAACAGTTAAAGATTGCCAACATAAAGTTAGAAGCTGAAAATAAGCTTAACCAAGTAATTCTTGAAAAAACCGCATTAGAAGCAAATTCTGAACGGTTAAGACTTGAAAATAGAATTCATAAGCTTGAGAAAGAAAAACATCAATTAGAGTCAGCACAGCAAGCACAATTTAGAAAAATAGCAGCTCAAGTAGCCCATGATATTGCTTCCCCAATTTTTGCCCTACAGATGATATTACCTCGTTGTGATGTTTTACCCGAAAATACCAGGAGTGCACTAAGTAAATTTTCTACACGTATTATTGATATCACACAAAATTTCTTGAGTCAGTTTAAACAAAAACCAGAAGATGGTATTACTATTAATGGAATTACAAAGACTCAGGCTTCAGTTTACACAGAACTTACAGAAATTATTACCGAGAAGAAATATGAATACAGTAATCGATCAATAAAATTTGTTACAGAAATAAACTCAAGTAGCTTTTTTACTTTCATTAATGTTGATATTGATGCCTTTAAACGCATGATGTCTAATCTGATCAATAACTCAGTTGATGCACTCGAGGACAGAGAGGGTATTATTACAATTCATCTTGATACCATCGATGAGAGAGTACAAATTATTATTGAAGATAATGGCAAAGGTATATCTCAAGAAGTGAGAGATAAGATATTAAATAATATTACAATTACATCGGGTAAAATAGATGGATATGGCATCGGTTTTAGTCAAATTAGAGATACTTTAGCTAATAATGAAGGAATCTTTAGTATTGATTCACAATTAGGAAGTGGTACCAAGATTACACTAACATTTCCTAAAATTGAAACACCGAACTGGATTACCAGTAAGATTGAATTAAAGCTAGACGATTTAGTAGTTATAGTAGATGATGAGCCATATGTGCATGAGGCATGGGAATGTCAATTCAAAACATTTAGTTCAAATATTATCCGCCGACATTTTGAACATGGTAAAGAGGCAATACAGTTTTTAAATGCCTTAACAGATGAAGAGAAGAAAAAAGTATTCTTACTAACTGACTATGAGTTACTCAAACAACAATTAAACGGATTAGATATAATCAATAAAACTAAAATTGAACGTTCTATATTAGTTACTAGCCATCATAACGATTTGGAGATACGTAAGCAATCAATTAATTTAGAAGTTAAAATATTACCAAAAGAGTTAGCTTTTGCAGTAACAATAATCATTAATCCAAATGAAAAATGTTTTATTATAAACTAGTCTTCTAAAAGTATTCATAAAATGATAGATAAAGAACAAATATTAAAGCAACTAGACTTTATTGTACAAATGGCACCAGCTGCTTTTTATGTGTTGGATATCCATGGTAGATTTATTAGTGTTAATGAAGGGACTTTAAAAGCTACAGGTGCAGTCAAAAAAGAAAATATAATTAACAAAACAGTCTATGAATTATATAAAAATAAAGCTATTGCGGATGAGTTGCAAAAAAATATAGATGAAGTAATAAATACTGGGAAAATTTCTATTAAAGAAGATAAAATAATTGATATAAGTACAGGCAAATATAAATATTTTAGTGCGGTAAAGTCGCCATTATATGACGATAGCGGAACAATTATAGGAGTTGTTGGTACATCAATTGAAATTACTGCTGAAAAAGAGTCTGAGCAGTTAAAGCTTGAAAAGCAAGTATCTTATAGTACGACAAATGCTATAAAAAAAACAAAAATCTATATCCCAAATTTAGAGTTTTTAACTTAAGCTAATTAGTTGAAAAAGCAAATATGTTCAACTTGATACCTTTTCTAATAGATAATTAGAGTTATTAGATGATGAAAGATTATTATTATGCTAGAGCAAGTTTTATTCCACGTCCCGTGCCCAGTATTCTGGAAAGATTTAGATGGGCTTTTTTTAGGATGTAACAAATTATTTTTAGAAATAGGTAAAATTTCGGATTACAGTGAATTGATTGGCAAAAAAGATGGAGATTTACCTTGGAAAAGATATAAAGATGATTATCGTAAAGATGACTTATATGTAATTTCTACTGGTAAAGCGGTAACAAGAATTGAAAATATACCATTACCTGATAGAGTTATTATTTCTGAAACTACAAAGACGCCATTAATGCAAAATGATAAAATTATAGGTGTTTTGGGAATTTGTTTAGATATAACTGATCGTAAAGAGAAAGAACGCTTAGAGTTTGAGCTTAAACTCAGTCAAATAACAATTGAAAAAAATGCTTTAGAATCTCAAGCAAAAATTCTTAAACTTGAAAATGAAAAACATCAAGCCATGGCAGAGCAGCAAGCCCAATTTAGAAAAATAGCGGCTCAAGTAGCGCATGATATTGCTTCACCTATATTTGCACTACAAATGATATTACCCCGGTGTGATGATTTACCTGAAAAAACGCGTAGTGCTCTGAGTAAATTTTCTACTCGTATTATTGATATTACCCAGAACTTTTTAAGCCAGTTCAAACAAAAAGATGATGGTATTACTATTAACGGAGTTACAAGGACTGGGGCTTCAGTTTACACAGAGCTTACAGAAATTGTTACTGAAAAGAAATATGAATATAGCAATCGACCAATAAAGTTTGTGACAGAAATAAATCCTAATAGCTATTTTACTTTCATAAATGTTGATATTGATGCCTTTAAACGTATGATGTCTAATCTAATTAATAACTCAGTTGATGCTCTTGAAGACAAAGACGGTATTATCACAATTCATATGGATACTATCGATGATAAAGTACAGATTATTATTGAAGATAATGGCAAAGGAATTTCTAACGACGTAAAAGACAAAATCATGAATAATATTACGGTTACATCAGATAAGCTTGATGGTCATGGAATTGGTTTTAGTCAAATTAGAGATACATTAAACGATAATGAAGGAAGCTTTGTTATAGAGTCAGAATTAGAACAGGGTACAAAGATTACTCTAAACTTTCCTAAAATTGAAACGCCAAATTGGATTACCAGTAAGATTGAATTAAAGCCAGACGATTTAGTAATTATAGTTGATGATGAGCCATATGTCCATGAAGCTTGGGAATGTCAATTCAAAACATTTGTCCCAAACATTACTCGTAGGCATTTTGAGCAAGGCAAAGAAGCAATTAGTTATATAAATAATTTAACAGATGAAGAAAAGAAAAGTATATTTTTATTAACCGATTATGAACTATTGAAACAAAATCTTAATGGTCTGGATATAGCCTATAAAACTAAAATAGAACAGTGTATATTAGTGACTAGTCATCATAATGATTGGGAAATACGGAAACAGGCAACTACATTAGGAGTTAAAATATTACCTAAAGAATTAGCTTTTGCAGTAATAATAAATTTGGTCAATAGGTGATTATTTTGAAGTTGTAATAAATCTGAAAAAGTGCTATTTATGAGTCAAAAATCTCATATTAATCTTCTGCAAAAAAATCTTCATCTAATTGTTTTATATAAATAGTGCTTTTAGTTTGTACACCAAAATCATAATCAAACATTAGATCAGCTAATTGTTCGCCGTTAATGATAACTAGATTAGTAAGTTTAGCATATTCTACTGCATCTGCAGTAAAATCACTAGTTGTAATAAACAGGCCTTTGCTATTTTTATTATGAATTGAGCCAATAAAGGCGTGGAGTGCTGGGCGACCAATTTTGTTATTAGCAAGGTAGCGTTTAACTTGAATATAAATTTTTTCCAGCCCAAGCGGGTCTTTATTTATGATGCCGTCAATACCTTCGTCGTTGGTATATGGTGTACCAATTGCTTTTCCATAACCCATTTGAACAAGGAAGTCTAAAATTATTTTTTCAAAATTATATGGATTCATTAAACGAAACTGCTCTAACAAATCATTATATGTTGCAGATTTGAGGGTTCTATATGTATCAATCAATATTTCCTCATGGGTTAAGTTATTATTATCAGGTATTAGTAAATTATGGTATGCGTTATCTTTTTGACTTGCTAATAAATAGCCATTCTGTGTAATTTGCACAGGGGCTTTTTTTGCTGCTTGAGAAATCAACCCGGCTTTTTTCAAATATGTTTTTGCCCAAGCTATCCTATGGCTTAGTAAAGGATAACGTGAACTAGTCATTTGACGTAAATCTTCTTCACTATATTGCTCTTGTTTTTTTATTGCCTCACTTAGCGCAATACTTTTATACTCTGCAACAATTTTTAATAATAGTGGAAAGAAATATGTATATGCCTGTATCATTATTTATTCCAAAAAAAATTAGGACTAGCTAAAATATTTGAAAAGAAACTTATAGCTTTAAATTTGCAATTTGTAATTTCTGTGTTTTTATTTCGGATTTAGTTTATCTATTAACAAATTCTTTTACCAGCCCGTAAAAAGTAATTTTTTTGTTTACCGTGCAAAATATTTTATCATTCCAGATTGTACTAAATTTTACTAATTATATCATCAATTTCTATGATAAATTTTAGTAAGCATCAACCAAAATACCAAAAAATTTATAATATAAAATCATTAATCAATACTAAAGAGATGAGCGTGCACATTTTAAAAAATCAGGTTAGTTACATAATGATATAAAAAAAGAGCATTAATATACTCTAATTATATTTTTGAAAGTCTACCTTTCTCAACATTCATTTAACAATCTACTTCATTTCATATAATCAATGTCACTATTTGATTATTTCATAGTTATTAATTACATGTTGCCAATAAGGATAATATTGCTGTATTACCAAATCTGAGTAAATTGCTTAAAAATAATATATATAAGAGCTAATAATATTTGCTAAATCCCTGAAATTAAGTGGTAAATCTATTTAAAAAAGGATTAAAATCTATAAATCAATTTAGCTTAAAAATAAGCAGGATTTTTCTTTTAGAGGAAATTAAAGTCACCATGCAATCATTTATTGTTTTGGCGTTAATAATTATTACCGGTTTCTTTTTTTTAATGGAAACTAAACGCAACAGCATGTCAGGCAGAGACAACTACCTGGCATTTAAGGCAGATGTTGTTGCCGGTAATATACTGCAATATAATGATTTGGTAACTGAGTATATATTAGCTAATTATGAAACTTTGCATGTTAATAGTATAGTCAATCCAGGTAGTGTTGAACAAGTAACTAAACTTAATTATCAGAGTAATCAGATTGCTAAATATAGCCAAAAAAACCTGATATTATTTCTAAATTATAGCAGCGTGAGTTTTAATTATTCAAATGGGAGTGCCGAAAGCTCAGTGCTGCCTACCTTATATTTAGCTACCACTTGGGATGGCTATGCCAGTGGTATAGCTGGATATACTAACATAAGCATTCCTGAAATAATGGGCGCAGCTAATCAATTGCTAAGTAAACATATTTACCAGGGTGACAGTATGTATTGGACAATTCCATGGCTTTTAAAACAAGATGGACAATGTAATGTTCTTGAAGTTTTTGGACAAATTCCAGAGGATAATACTAATAATTCACAGCTTGGCAAAGTTAAAGCTTTATTTAATTTATTTTGCACACAAATCCAGGCAACCGGATTGTACAAATTTTTAACTTATGTATATATTTCCCCAGTGTTTTTACCAGAACGTTAACACTTGGTTATTAAATAATAAAGTAATTATAATTAAAGCATAAAAATGATACAAAGAAATAAACAGCTAGATAAGTTATTACAAGTTAATATGTGTCCACACAGGCGAAACGGGTTTAGTGCATTAGAGGTAATGTTTGCCCTAATGGTCATAATTGGCTTGTTTATGGTAACAAACTCTTATATGGGGGTTATGTTTAAAATCAAAAAAAATAACCAGGTAGCCGACCAAATAAATAGTTATCAAACTGAGGCAATTAAATATGTAAATGATAATTATCGTGAGATTGACCAGAATACCAAAATATTTTTGCCTTCTGGCTATTGGCAGGATATGGCAGTTCCTGTTAATACTTTGAAAGAATATTTTTATCGTGGTGAATCTAAAATGATAGCAAACTTTCAAGCCCCGTGCCTGTATATTACGCGTAATACTGCCAGCAAAACTGGCTCGAATACAAATAATTATTTCAATGCTTATTTAGTTTTTGGCAGTCTTGGCAATACTGGCAGGAATTTTACATTATTGGAGGCAATGAAAATTGCCCGTAGTATTGGCGGTAATGCGGGGGTACTGGTTCCAGGAGCTGATGGTTTTATTATTCAGGGAATGAATAATAGGCAGGGTACAGGGCTTTCATATTCATGGCCATTAGCCTCTCAGTGCGGATTTGTAAATGGTCATGGAGCACTAGGATTATTAGATTATTCAATAATTGTGGATCTTACTAAAAATAGTCAATTATTTGCGCAGCTAAAAACAAAAAGCGATAGCATGTCTGGTACTCAGGAGAGTGATCCAACTCTAAAAAAAAGTAGTACGGACAAGGATGATACCACTATGCAAACAAATTTATATTTAGATAATATTGTTAAGGAGTCATCAGCCACAGCACAAAACTATTGTGATGCAACTAAGCTGCCAGTAAATGATGCAAATACAATGTGTCAAAATTATGCAAATGCTAAAGGCATATTTATGTATTCTGGTACTTCATCCTGGAATAGCAGTGTGCCTAATGGTAATTCCTGTTTAGCAACCGCAAGCGCCCATTTTTATGCTAGTGGTACTTCATGTAATATGGGTGATCCAGCATATTTTTGTCCTGCCAGTTTAGGCGGGAAAATTATAGCGCCAGGACGGGCTTCATGGAATCCAGCCCAGCCAGTCCCTAGCGGTGGTAAATGCAC
>JAJFBO010000032.1 GCA_020697025.1 Burkholderiales bacterium | reverse complement strand
TTATTTTAATCTCCTGGGCAATCCAGTATGGAGCTGGTATTTTAGGAAATTTTATTAAAATACTTGTTCTGACATCTACTGTAGAAAAAATTTTAAACTCACCAAAATTACGTTTAATGGTATCACGTATCTGGGTAAAGCCAATTCCTGAGCCATTTTCTTTGCCCTCACTTACAGCAATGTCATTTTCTATTTTTTCAATTAATTCTTTTGGCATACCCTTGCCATTATCAGTTATGGTAATATTTACCCATTCAGAGTCAACATTTAAAACCAGATTAATTTTTCCATCTGCTTTACCTTCTATAGCTTCTACCGCATTATTTAGTAAATTTGACATCATCCGCTTAAACTGGCTAGGTTCTATCTGAATAAAAGCAAAATCTGTATTGGATAAAAAGTCATGATTAAAATTTACAGTATTATATTCATATCTTTTTTCACTTAGGACTTCTAATATAGCTGCTGGGACTAATACTGGCTCTGCTATTTCATTTTCCGCAACTTCATTTTTATATTCTCTTAACATATTTTGTGCTATATCGGTTATACGCATTGAAGCTTGGCGTAGAGTAATACGTTCCTGCTCCGGAATTATACTACTGGAAGCATCAACTAATCCCCTGAGACTAGCCAGAGGTGAGCGGATATCATGGACTACCTGACCTACGAATTTTCTAAATCTGTCTTGTTCTTCTAATACTGCTCTTTGTTTTTCATTTTCAAGCTTTTGTACTTCATTTTCAAGACGAAGTCGATCTGCCTCTTTTTCTGCAGCCTCTTTTTCAAGAATTAACTGGTTAAGCTTATTTTGAGCTTCTAATTTTTTGTTTTCGTGCTTTAAATATTCTGATTCTTTCAGAGCAATAAATTTTTCTTTTTCAGCCAAGGCGACTTTATTTGCTTCAATTTCAAGCTTAAGTCTCTCTGATTCTACAATAGCTTTATGATTCTCATTTTCAAGACGTAATTGCTCAGCCACTGCTTTGTGTACTTCAATTTCTAAACGTGCTCTTTCCTTACGATCTGTAATATCAATGGATGTACCTACCAATCCAATAACTGATCCATCATCATCAAGTAATGGTGATTTAACTGCAATGTAATATTTTGTTTCACCAGTAGCAATATCTTTAATAGATTCCTCTTGCGCAAGAATTTTTCCTGTACGCATGACCTCCTCATTATGTAACTTTATATTGTCCGCCATTTCTTTTGGATATAATTCATATAAAGTTTTTCCAATATAATTATCTGGGGTATTTGCGCCTGTCCCTTGTAATACTAATTCATTGGCGCCTAATATAACACTATTGGTATCCTCCCAATAAATCGGAGATGGTAACATTTGTGCTACTCTATTTAGGTCATCAAGAATTTTTTGTTTTTTTGCCATTTTTTTTAAACTCTTTTTTATATAGTTTGTAAACATATCTGAGGTTATCGAACCCCACTCAAAATTTAACTGTTTTAATATTGATTGAGTTCTATTTTGTAAAACTTTTATAGAATTATCTAAAATAGTTGCATTTAAATTGTTTAACCATCCCTGTCTTAGTAAAAATTTAAGCATTACTCTATCATTATGAGTATTATTTACATATTCTATCATATAATCAATAAATTGATGAATTGATGCTACATTAATCTGAGTATTAGCAATAACTACACTCGATAAATCAAATAAATATGGATTAAATACATGATATATATTATTAGCCAATTGCTGTTTATCAAATAATTTAATAATCGCAGTTGCCGTAATATCGGTTGGGGATATTTCTACTAATGCAATTTCTTTAGCTATAAGTTTTAATTCCAGAATTCCCCTTATCCAATTAAAAAAAGCATGATCATCTAAATTGCTCTGTACTTCATAATTTTCAGCCATAAAAGCTAAATTACCAATACGATAAATTGTACTTGTAACCCCATATAACCTATATTTTATGGCTTCATGCTCACCAAGTAATTTAGTATGTATATAAACATTCTCTCGTCTTTCAGATATATCTGGAATATCATCTTCTATATATAAATAGTTATGAAATTTTGCAGTATAAGCATAATTCAACACTGAGTATGTAGATATATAGTGAAAGTCTTTTAATCTAGTTAATTTAGTAAATTCTAATAAATTAACTGTTGCTTGAACATTAGCGCTATAAAATGCTTCATATCTACCATAATGCTTTACTAAAGCTGCGGCATGAATTACAGTATCAATGTTTTTAGTTAATATTAAATATTCATTTTCTAATAATCCCAAACTGCTTTTTTCAATATTACCAGCCAAAATAACTACGCGAGATTCATAGAAATCATATAAATTTTTTTTAAAAAAGTATTTAAACTTTGTATTAACACGGTTATATGCTTCTTGATCAGAATTTGCTCGTATTATTAAATAAACTTTATAATCAGTTAGTTTTAATAATTGATTTAATAAATTGCACCCTAAATATCCAGTTGCTCCAGTTAATAAAACATTAGTAATTGGCTTTACCTTTGATAAATCAATTTTTATATTATCAATTTTTTTTAAATAATCATCTAATTTAAAAGCACTGGCATTATTAGTATTAGTTTGTATTTTAGCCGTATAGTTATAAAAGGTTTTTATAAATTTTAATTTCTCTTGGAGCGTAGTATTTTCAGAATATGGTTTTTGAGCAAGCTGCATTGGTGTTCGTAAATTAAATATATCCGAAATATTAATACAAAAATTAATTTGCAAAACGGAAGCTAACTTAATTGCTGTTATAGAAGTTCCACCAAACTCAAAAAAATCATCATTAACTCCAATTTTTCTATTTTTTATATTTAATATTGTTGAGAATGCATCGCAAATTATTTGTTCTTTCTCATTTGATGGCGGGGTATAACTATTAGTCATATAGTCCAGTTGCAATAATGCATTTTTATCTAATTTACCACTTGTAGTTAAAGGAATATCATTTATAGGACTTATATTAGCTGGTAACATATAGCTGGGTACTTTACTAGCTAAATAAATTTTTATATCTGTAATATTCAACTGGACTTTTGCAGTGTAATAAACTCCTATATATTTATTATCTCCATGCTCTTTGACTATAGCTACAACTTCGGTTATACCAGGGTAATTCATCAATATGCATTCAATTTCCCGGAGTTCTATTCGATATCCATTTATTTTTACTTGAGAATCATTGCGGCCAATATATTCCAGGTTCCCTTCTGAAGTATATCTTACAAGATCACCAGTTTTATATAAATTCGCATTTTTAGAAATTTGTTTATCAAATTTACTATAAAAAGGATTTATAATAAATTTTTCTTTTGTCAATTGAGAATGATTAATATATCCACGAGCAACACCTTCACCCCCTATTAACAGTTCTCCTATACATCCTATTGGTATTGGATTTAAATTATTATCAACGACATAACATTGTATATTTTGTAATGGTTTACCAATAGGTAGCTCTTTATAGCGGCTTATGGATTTTTTATTAACCGAATATGTAGTAGCACATACTGTAGTTTCAGTTGGCCCATACCCATTTAACACTTCTTTAGAGCCTAATAAAGGCAATATATCAGATGTATAAATTGACTCTACTCCTGTTAGGATTTGACTTATACATTTATTTTCTGATAACATTGTAGCGTGAATTTTAAACAACTTTGCCGATAAATATATTTTTTTTATGTAATTAGTATCAATAAAATAATTTAGTTGTTCTGTTGATAATAAAATATTATTAGGAATAATAAATATGCAGTTTCCACATTGTAAATTTGACCATATATCAAAAATACTAACGTCAAATGTATATGGTGCTGTAAATCCTGCATTTATATATCCATCTGCTTTATCAAATTTACTATTTATCCCATAAATAAAATTTACTATACTTTTATGTTCTATCATGACGCCCTTAGGTTTACCTGTAGTACCACTAGTATAAATTACGTAAGCCAAATTATTGCTACTAATCTTTAACTCAGGATCTGTACTAAGTTGTATCAATATTTCAGGGCGTTCATTGTCCTCTATTAATTCCAAATTTATCTTATTCTTAATAATACATTTATTTTTGAAGCTATTTTCTACAGTTTGCAGCACTTCTATAATTTGAAATAATCTATTATAATATGGCTTATTAGAAAGTATAACTTTAGCTCTTGTGTCACTCAATATAAAACTAATTCTATCATTGGGAAAATTTGGATCCATAGGCACATAAGCGCTTCCTGCTTTAAGAACCGCTAATATAGCAATTAATTGGTATTCATTTCTCTCCAAGCATAATGCTATTAAATCATCACCTTTAATCTGGTACTTTTCCCTCAGATAATGCGCTAATTGATTTGCACTTTGATTTAATTCCCTATAAGTTAGCTGCTTGTCTTCAAACACCACAGCAATATTATCCGGGGTTTTGGCTACTTGTTCTTCAAATAACTGGTGAATAGTCTTATCATGGGGGTACTCTTTCTCCGTTTTATTCCATTCATATACTATTTGTTGGTATTCTTCAGGAAAAAGTACCTGATACTTTGAAATTAAACTATTTTCATCACAACTGGCTGCTAAGTCCAGCAAAACATCAATAAACAGTTTTTGATAATGTTTAACAAAATTCTGCAATATTACTTCATCAGTCTCTAAACTATTATAACGTACCCTAAAACCTAATTCCTGCTCATTACTCTCATACTCAAAACATAATTTACAATATAAATCAATATTAAAATCTTTATTAATAGATATTGTTTTAGCTTTTTTAAAATTAAGCGGCGTATCTTTTAAATTAGTTTTTGCAAACATTACATTTAATATGTCTGAATGGCTAGTACTGATAATTTGATCTATCGGCAAATTACTATAATTAAATTTACCTGATTTAAGCAGTCTTACAAAATCTTTAGCAGCCTTAAATAATTTAAGAGCTGTAGTATCATTACTAAAAATAAAAGGTATTATATTGGTATTGATTTTGGAGCCATAGACAAGATCAAAGCTGCCTTCTATAGCTACAGGATAGCTAATGGCAAATTTATTCTGGCCAGTATACCTATTTAATAAAATAGCAAAAATGCATTGACTATAATTATATTCAGTAATAGTATATTTAGCTAAAATATTTGTTAATTGTGGAATATCCGCTTTATTAAACTTAAACCGTAATTCTTTTATAGGATTAACATCTGCTATTAATTGGTTAACTATACATGGCTTTAAAAATCTTAAATCTACAGCTTCAATCCCAGCAAGTCTGGTCTCCCAAAAATTAGAATAATTTTTAGTATTTGGTTCTAACTGTTGTTCAAAAGTTTTTGTGGTTGTAGCGAGTAACTTTACTTGTTCTTCCAAACTAATTTCGAAGGCATATTTTTTAGAATTATAATAATTGGATATTGTAGATATAAATGAATTAAAACCGTTGCCATCTATCACTAAATGATGCACTACTGCAATAAATCTATAACTATTATTTACTTCTTTAAATACAGCAAACCTATATAATGGTTCAGAAATTAGATTAAAAGGGCGTGACACATATTCAAAAACCTGCCCAGGTGTATAACCGTCATCAAAGACTTCTAACTGGTTTTTATGTGGATTTTCTATCCAATAGGCTTCATCATCTTTTTCAAGAATATGGCTGTTAAATACGAGATGCTCTGCTATGAATTTACCTAATGCTGCTTTTAAACATTCTACATCTAACGTACTGGAGATAGTTTGATCAAATACAATATTGTATTTACTACTTTTAGGATCTAATTTCCATTCATTATAGAATATTTTATGGTATGGCGATAACTTGACCTTGTACATTCTTTGATAACCAAATTAAAAGGGTCAGATACCAGGTGTAGTTAATCTTTTGCTCAAATTGCTCCGGTAATCCCAAAGCCCAAATTGGGCAAAAAATCAATTCTGAGTACCTAAAGATTATATTAAAAACTCTGTATACCAGCATAATTTAGCATGGCAGCCCGGATTTTAATGCAAAAGCTGCATTTACAAAAAATTTAATTATGCAAATTCAAAATAATATTACTTATAAATATATATTAAATAATAACGACTTTGCATTATAAATTTTTTAGTTTGATTATCTAAGTTGAGAATTTAGATATACGTGATGGATTAATTAATAATTATATCATTTTAGATGTAGCTAAAAAAATATTTTTTTGCTAAAATTACGATGGGCTATCGGATGAAAGCCAAATACTGTATAATGCCAGCTTCTATTTTAAGGAAAAACATGTCATTTGAAAATTTAAACTTAGCTAGTGAATTAGTTCAGGCTATCACAGAATTTGGTTATACTAACCCAACAGAGATTCAAAAACAAAGTATACCAGCCGTATTAGCTGGTAAAGATTTATTAGCAGCTGCACAAACAGGAAGCGGAAAAACTGCTGCGTTTGTATTACCAATTATGCAAAAAATTGCATTTAAGACAGAAAAAGGCCCAAGTCACGGACGCCCGCCAATTCAGGCGCTTATTTTAGTTCCTACCCGTGAGTTGGCAGCACAAGTTGAAGCATGTATTATTGATTATGGCAAATATTTAAAATTATCTTCGATGGTTTTAATTGGCGGTGTTTCTATCAATCCACAGCTTAAGCGCTTACGCAGTAAAGTTGATATTTTAGTTGCTACTCCCGGCCGGCTATTAGATCATGTAGGACAAAAAAGTATAGATTTAAGCCAAATTAGAACTTTGGTTTTAGATGAAGCAGATAGAATGCTGGATATGGGTTTTATTCATGATATTAAAAAAATAATAGCTTTGTTGCCAAAAGATAGACAAACTTTATTATTTTCAGCAACCTTCTCACCCGAAATTAAAACTTTAGCAGCAAAATTATTAAATAAGCCAGAGATGATCCAGGCTTCAGCTCCTAATACAACAGTTGCATCAATTTCACATAAGGTTCACCCCTGCGCTACAGGTAATAAACGCCAATTATTAGCTCATTTAATAAAAGAACATAACTGGTCTCAGGTATTAGTGTTTACCCGTACTAAACATTTAGCCAACCGTCTAGCAGAGTTTTTAGTTACACAGCGTATTCCTGCGTTAGCAATTCATGGTAATAAAAGCCAGTCTAACCGCACTAATACATTAGCCCAATTCAAAGATGGATCGCTGCAAGTTTTAGTGGCAACTGATATTGCTGCCAGAGGCCTGGATATTATTGATTTACCCTATGTAGTAAATTATGAGCTGCCTAATGTGCCAGAAGATTATGTACACAGAATTGGCCGTACTGGTCGTGCCGGTAAAACCGGACATGCTGTATCCCTGGTTTCACCTGAAGAAATAAAACTACAATTAGCAATTGAGCGTTTGCTAAAACTAAAATTAATCAGTGAAATAGTTACAGGTTTTGAACCACAACATGGCCTGGCAAACTCGCCTAAAGAAAGCCGGCAGACAATTACTAAACCACAAGACCACTCAGCCAGGGCAAATAGAAATCATAATGCAAGAAGAACGGCTGTTACAGCACCATCTGATGCACGTACTAATCGGGGTAGAAGGTGAATCTTGAATTAATCACAATTAAAAAAATTAAGGGTGGTGTTATTGACAAATAATTCAAAATAAGATATAATGTTATACATGTATAACATTATATAGGGCGAGATATATCATGTTAGCTATAAGACTACCAGTTGAAATTGAAACCAGATTAACTAATCTGGCCAAATTAACCGGACGGACTAAAACCTTCTATGTAAAAGAAGCAATACTAGAGCATTTAGAAGATTTAGAAGATATTTATATTGCCAAGCAAAGTCTACAGGATATTCGTTCTGGAAAAAGTAAAACTATACCACTTGAAGAAGTAATGAAAAAATATGGTTTGGAAGATTGAACTAGGTCCTACAGCAGAAAATGAAATCAGCAAACTTGATAGACAAATCGCCATAAGAATTCTAAAATTTCTAAAAACCAGCCTGTACAAATCAGATAACCCCAGGTTATTAGGCGAAAGCTTAAAAGGTAAACTCGGAGAACAGTTTATGATGCATTATTTAATGCTAAAATACGTCATATATTAGTTCGCCATGAACAAGGTGCAGTAATTGCAGCCGAAGGATATGCCAGAGTGACTGATAAAGTAGGTGTATGTATTGCAACATCAGGGCCTGGTGCTACAAATCTGATTACCGGGATTGCAGATGCCATGCTTGATTCAATCCCTGTAGTATGTATAACCGGACAAGTGGCAAATCCATTAATTGGCACAGATGCATTTCAGGAAGCTGACATTATTGGTATGACTATTCCAATTACCAAATGGAACTATCAGATTACTGATCCGAAAGAAATACCGCATATCTTGGCTAAAGCCTTTCATGTGGCAAAAAATGGCAGACCAGGACCCGTACTAATTGATGTAACTAAAGATGCCCAATTTGGTGAATTTGATTTTGATCCTGAACAATTAAAAGGATTTTCTTATAATACACCCGTTGTATGTGAAAGTGATTTATCTAAGGCAGCTCATTTAATTAATCAGGCCAAACGCCCATATATCCTTGCAGGACATGGAATTACAATTGCTAATGCAGAAGCCGCACTTGCAGAATTTGCGACTAAAACAGGAATTCCTGTTGCCTGTACGCTGCATGGCCTATCTTCAATAACAATGGATCATCCACTTTATGTTGGAATGCTTGGTATGCATGGTAATTATGGATCAAATGTCCTTACCAATGAAGCAGATTTAATTATTGCTCTGGGTATGCGTTTTGATGATAGAGTTACTGGAAACTTAAATACATATGCTAAAAATGCCAAAATTATCCATATTGATATTGATAAAGCAGAACTAAATAAAAATATACAAACTAATGTTGCAATACATGGCGATGCCAAAGAGGTACTTACTGAATTAATCAATCACGTTGCACCAAATAACCACGCCAGCTGGATTAATAAATTTAAAGATTATTATTCTTTGGAACACGAAACAGTAATGCACTATCAGGTTACGCCGCAACCAGGGCATAAAATTAAAATGGCTGAGGTTATTGACAAACTATCTAGAAAAACCAAAGGCAACGCAGTTATTGTTAGTGATGTTGGGCAACATCAAATGATTGCGGCCAGATACTATCAATTTAGAAATCCAAGAAGCCATATTACATCAGGGGGCCTTGGCACAATGGGGTTTGCCCTTCCCGCAGCAATTGGCGCCAAGATTGCCGCACCAGATAGAGAAGTAATTGCTGTTATTGGTGATGGCGGTTTTCAGATGAATATTCAGGAATTAGCCGTTTTAGCCCAGGAAGGATTAAAAGTTAAAATTTTAATTTTAAATAATGAATATCTGGGAATGGTTCGTCAATGGCAGGAACTATTTTTTGAGGAACGTTATTCTTTTACCTCATTAGTCAATCCAGACTTTGTCAAAATTGCCCAAGCTTATTCAATTCCTGCAATGCGTGTTTCTGATGATAGTGAATTAAATAAAGCTCTTGATACTATGCTCGATACAGATTCTTCATTTCTTTTAGAAGTTATGGTTGAAAAGCAAGGTAAAGTATTCCCAATGGTACCCGCAGGCTGCGGGGTTGGCGAAATTCGCTTAAGCTAGGAGTTAAATAAAATGAATATGTACGTGATATCTATTATTACACAAAATACATTAAACGTGCTGCAACGGGTTGCCGGAATGTTCTCCCGCTATCGCATAAATATTGAGCACATTAATATTTCACGCCATACAGAAGAATTATCTTATTGGAATGTAGTAATTTATAGTGAAGATGATAGAATCGAATTACTTACAAAACAACTTAATAAAATAATAGAATTAGTAGATATAAAAATTATTGATAAAGTTCCCATGTCAGGACAATTTGAAGGCGCAAGCGCCTAATTTACTATTTACATGTTCAGGAAGTAAGTACCGGCCGAATACCTGTAGCCCGAACTAGTATAATTAATGGATGTAAAATATGATAGACAGACAATTAAAATTAAACGATATTGAAGCTGCCGCAAAGCAGCTAGAAAATATTGTAATAAATACTCCTTTGCAATTTTCAGAACGCTTATCCGGGTTATATAATGCAAATATTTATATTAAGCGTGAAGATTTACAGCGCTGCCGTTCTTTTAAAGTGCGTGGTGCATATAACAAGATTGTATCCTTGTCCAAAACAGAACAGCAAAAAGGGATTGTCTGCGCCAGTGCGGGCAATCACGCGCAGGGAGTTGCCTATAGCTGCTCCAGTTTGAAAATTTTGGGAACAATTTTTATGCCTTTAACCACACCATTACAAAAAATTGATAAAGTAAAACAATTTGGTGGCAAGTATATAGAAATCATAACCATTGGCGATACATATGATGATGCTAATGCTCATGCAGTAGAATATAGTAATACACATGATCTTGCCTTTGTACACCCCTTTGATGATTATGCAGTTATGTGCGGCCAGGCAACCGTTGCAAAAGAGATATATGAAGAACTTGGCGATAAAATTGATACAGTATTAATTCCTATTGGCGGCGGCGGCCTTGCTGCTGGAATGTCTTCTTTTCTAAAGCAACAAAATAGCAAAATAGAAATAATTGGTGTAGAACCAGATGGCGCACCAGGTATGAGCCATTCAATTGAACAAGGTTATGTGAGCCCATTAGAAAGTATTGACACCTTTGTTGATGGTGCGGCTGTAAAGCGTGTGGGGGATGCCACATTTGCAATTTGCAATGATAATCTGGATGCTACAGTATTAGTCCCGGAAGGCAAAATTTGTACTACAATGATTGAATTATATCAATTAGACGGAATAATAGCTGAGCCAGCCGGAGCTTTGTCTATCTCAGTACTAGATACTATTAAAGAAAAAATTAAAGGTAAAACCGTAATTTGTATTTTATGCGGTGGTAATAACGATATCTTACGTTACCCGGAAATTATGGAACGCAGCTTAGTATACAATGGACGCAAACATTATTTTATTATAGAATTTAATCAAAAACCAGGACAATTACGTAAATTTTTAAATGAAGCTCTTGGTCCACATGATGATATTGTGCGCTTTGAGTATATGAAAAAAACCAATCGCGAAAGTGGAGCGGCCCTTGTTGGTATAGAATTATACAGTAGACATGATTTTAATCCGCTGCTAGAACGCATGGAAAAAACCGGGATCAATTTCAGGATATTATCCAATAAAGAATTATTATATAGCTATATTATCTAGAGGAATATTTAATGTCAAACCTAAAACAAAGAAGTGCCAGCCTGACTAGCACCCCTGGCGCCAAAGACTGGGTAAAACGTTCAGCAACACGTGCTATGCTTCGGGCTGTTGGCTTTACAGATGAAGACTTTAGCAAACCCATTATAACCATTGCCTGCCCTTACACTAATATAACTCCATGTAATGCACATATACGTGATTTAGGTGATATTGTAAGTAATGAAATTACACATAATGGTGGAAAGCCTGTTATATTTGGAACTCCTGTAATATCAGATGGCGAAACTATGGGCATGGAAGGCATGAAATATTCACTTGTGTCACGTGAATTAATTGCAGATTGCATTGAAATGATGCATGAAGGCTATGCTGCTGACGGTATCCTTACTTTATCTGGCTGCGATAAAACAATTCCTGCAGCACTTATTCCATTGGCAAGAAATAACTCTATCGGATTAACGTTGTATGGAGGTTCTATTCTACCTGGAAAACTAAATGGGGAAGATTTAACTATTGTCAGTACATTTGAAGCTGTAGGCAAATTTAGTGCCGGTACTATTGATGCAGCACAACTTCATAAGGTCGAATGTCATTCATGTCCTGGAAATGGTTCATGCGGCGGAATGTATACTGCAAACACAATGGCCTCAGCAATTGAGGCAATGGGAATGTCAATACCTGGAAGTGCTGCGCATCCGGCTGTTGATATCAATAATAATATTTCAGTCCAGAAAAAACAAGATTGCACAGACTCGGTTAAAGCACTATTTAATTTGTTGGAAAAAGGTATTAAAGCACGTGATATTATGACTCGTAAAGCTTTTGAAAATGCTATTACAGTAGTTATGGCTCTTGGGGGTTCAACTAATGCTGTGCTTCATATATTATCTTTGGCACATGAAGCAGAAGTAGAACTAAATATTGATGATTTTGAGCGAATTGGCGCCAAAGTGCCTTTAATTGGTGATTTTAAGCCATTTGGTAAATATGTTATGCATGATTTGTTTAAAATTGGTGGTATTCCGCTAGTTATGAAACATTTATATCAGCATGGCCTAATTCATGGGGAATGCTTAACTGTAACCGGCAAAACCGTTGCTGAAAACTTAAAGGATATCCCTGATTTGCCGGCAAAT
>JAJFBO010000031.1 GCA_020697025.1 Burkholderiales bacterium | reverse complement strand
AATAGATAAAGTAATTGTATCACCATTAGCTGCAGGTTTTGCAATTCCTGTATTTTCAATAACCCTTCCTTTCCTATCCCGCAATATTTGCTGTAACCCATCATGACCCAATAAATTTTTATCGCTTGCGTATTCTATACCCTCAGCACCACGATCATCTATATTATTAAATCCAACTACGTGTGCGGTAACTTCACCGCTTGGATAATAACGCTTAAACTCCTGAATATCATATATGCCGTCAATTTGCATATTTGCTACTAGCTTGCCTTGCTCTGGGCTAATTGCGCGCTTGATATAAACAAAGGTTTTATTCTTTTGATTGAGCTTTTCATTTAGTTCGGCTGTAGTCATATTCAAGATAGAGGCTAATTGATTAATTTGGGCGCTCGTAACATTCTCTAACTCAGTAGGATCAACCCAAATAGATGCTACTGGTGTACTTACAGCTAATGGATTATTATTGCGGTCAATAATAACGCCCCTCATCGCCGGAATTTTTAGTACACGCATAATTCGTGTATTTAGCTGACTTTCCAGAAAATTATTGCTTATAGTATTAATATAAACTAACCTGCCTAGTATAGCCATAGTTAAAATTAAGGCAAAAATTAATATACCTTTTGAACGACTAAACATCTTATAAGATTTATCCCTAAGCTTGACGTGACTATAAGAACCTACATTTTCTGCGAGGCTGTAAAATTTGCGAATTTGTTGATTGGCTAGCATTTTATTTTATTCCTACAATATTTTGTTTTGTTGGTTGAACCAAGTTCAACCTATGCACGGCCACATCTTGTAAAACCAAATTTGAAGAATACGTCCCCTCTTCAATCTGTAGTCTTGAATACTCCTTATTCAATTCTTCAGCCTGAGTTTTTAAATTATCTAATCTGGCATAATGTAACCGTGATTGGTAGCGCTCTTTAATCAATGAAAAGGCACTAACAATAACCAATACAATCAATACTATATTCACAATTCTTAACATAAATTTACTTCAATCGCTTTATTGCACGTAAAATGCTGCTACGGCTACGTACATTGTTTTCAATTTCATTACTATTTGCTTTAATTTTTTTGGCGATAATCTCATATCCTGGTAACACAGGATTTGCCATTACCCATTTTGGTAAATTTTGAACTTTAGCCAAATTATTAAATGCATTTTTTACCATCCTGTCTTCTAACGAATGAAAACTAATTACTACCATTACTCCACCAACTTGCAATAAGCCTGGTATCTGTGCTAGTAACTGTTCTAAATCCCTCAGTTCATTGTTGATAAAAATCCGAATGGCCTGAAAGGTTCTGGTTGCCGGATTTTTGCCTTTTTCTTTAAAAGGCATTGCATTATCAATAATATTTGCTAATTCTTTTGTTGTTTCTATAGGCTCTTTTTGTCGTCTATCAATTATTGCCTTAGCTATCCTTTTGGAAAACCGTTCTTCACCGTAATTCCATAAGATATCGGCCAATTCTTTCTCACTAACACTATTTATCCACTCTTTTGCGCTAATACCCTTACTGGTATCCATGCGCATGTCAAGCGGTGCATCAAACCTGAAACTAAAACCTCTGGCTTGATCATCTAACTGAGGTGAAGATACACCTAAATCTAGTAATATACCATCTACTTTTAAATCTGGTAAATGTTCTGCCATATTAGCAAAACTATCCCAAATTAGCTTAAGTCTTTTATCAGTAAAATGTTCAAACGCATAAGTATGTGCTTCAGGATCTTTATCAAAAGCTATTAATCTGCCATCAGGGCCTAATCTCTTTAAGATTTCTTTAGTATGACCACCGCGTCCAAATGTGCCATCAATATAAATTCCATCTGCTTTGATATTTAGTAATTCAATTGACTCTTTTAATAAAACTGGATAATGGGCTGTCATTTATAATGAAAAACCAGAGAGCAAACCCGCTAAATCATCTGGTGGTATCTGCAATGCCTTTTGTGTTTCATTTAGCCAGTTAGCTTTATCCCATAGTTCAAAGCGATTCCCTAAACCTACTAAAACAGCTTCTTTTTCAAGCTTAACTAAATCTCTTAAACTACTTGATAATAATATCCGCCCAGCTTTATCCATTTCAAGAGTTTCAGCATAGCCTAAAACCAAACGTTGATAACTCTTTACCAATGGATGCGAACCATTAGGCAGGCTTTGAATTTTTTCCCTTACTTCCAACCAGTGTTTTTCAGGGTATAAAATAAGACAGTCAGATGATTCAAGCGATACTGTTATACGGTTACAAAATCCGTTATCAAACGTTTCACGATATTTGGCGGGAATTGCTATCCTACTTTTAGGATCTATACTCAAATGAGTTACACCACCAAACATGTTTAATCCTTTAGCCACATTCTAACACTTTTTACCACAATGCGCCACTTTAACATAAACCTAAGAATTTAGTCAAATAATTTTTAAAATTTTGTGTTAGGTTAAATAAAATTATCAGTTAAATTTTTTGGATAGTATCTCTACAATATTTTTAATTTGGAAAATTATTAAGGATTTAATCTGATTAAGAGAATTAGTTTTAGATTGCCTGGGTATGGTTAGTAATAGGAAGATTTAATTATATGGTTTGCAAGAGGCCTGCGCCCACGTCTAAAGTGGCTCAAAGACCTCATCAATTAAGCGAGAATACTTTACACTAATACTTGTATTATAAAATTTCAAAGGCTTTTGAATTAGCTAATACTTCATCATTTAATTCGATCCCGATTCCCGGTATTTCAGGTACTACCATATAACCATTTTGTGGCTGGTAATCCTGAATACACAGTTCGCGATTCCACTGTTTTAATGCGTAAGTATGATGTTCATGAATAAAAAAATTTGGTATTGCTGTTTCCAGATGTAATGCCACTGCAGTAGCAACAGGCCCACCACATACATGCGCTTGTATTTGAACATCATACATATCTGCATAATCACAGATTTTTTTAGCTTCAGTTACTCCACCACATAAACCAATGTCAGGTTGTAAAATGTCGATAGTTTGCTCTTCCAGATAAGACCGCATGGAATGTCTTTAATATAAGCGTTCACCAGCAGCAATAGGCACTGATAATTTATCTTTTATTTGTCTATGTAAAGCTGTATTCATATAATTAACCGGCTCTTCCATAAATAGACAATTAAATTCTTCGGCAATATGTTTTCCAATTTGAATAGATGTTGCAACACCAAGAAGACTATGGCACTCTAACATTATATCGACACTATCACCAACAATATCACGAATAGCTTTCATTCTGGCTTTTACTAAATTTAATAAGTCGGCTTTAAAAAGTTTGGTCAAATCATACAAGACATTTCCATCTTTATCATAAAACATCGGATTTACTTTTACCGCATCATAACCTTCTTTTAAGGCTTTTTCTGCAGCTTTAGCATAATCTGCTGGTTCGGTAAGCTTTTTTGCATCACTATCCCAATCAAATTGTAATTGACTGGCATAAGTTCTAAGACGTGAATTGGTTTTACCGCCTAATAACTGATACAGTGGTACACCAAGTGTTTTTGCTTTTATATCCCATAATGCTGTATCGATTGCACTCATAGCTGAATAAAATACCGGCCCGCCGCCTAACCCCCAAAATCCTTCACGAAACATTTTTGACCATAATAACTCGGTATTACCTGCATCAAACCCAATAAGCCGGGCTTTGGCAATCTCATTAATCATATTCGCAGCAGCACTATGCCCCCAGTCATAAGCAAGTCCTGCTTCACCAACCCCAGTTACCCCATCACTATTTGTAATTCTTACAAATACCGGATGCCACTGTGGCCGCTCTGGGCAGAAAGTATCAAATACCTCAACTTTTTTAATTATATTAGATGTCTGCATAAATTATTACACTTTGCTTGATTTAAGTAGATGACTTACATATTGACTTACCCCAGCTTCGAGGGATAAAAATTCTTCTTTGAAGCCAGCCTCGCGTAAATTGGTCAAATTTGCCTGGGTGTAACATTGATAACGATTAGCTAAATCACTTGGAAAAGGAATATACTCCAAAATGCCCTGCTTTATCATTTCGTTTAGGGTTAATATTGATTTACCTTCGTCGGCTCTACATGCGTTTACCGTAGCTAATGCCAGATCATTAAAACTTCTGGCTATGCCAGTTCCGCAATTAAAAATCCCGGAAACCTCTTCTGTATCATTTAAATGATTTAATAGAAAAAACATATTTAATTTTACAACGTCGTGTACTGATATAAAATCACGGACTTGTTCACCACTGGCGTAACCCTGACATCCTTCGAATAATTTTACGGTACCGGTTTGCTGGTATTGATTAAAATGATGATATGCAACTGAAGCCATGCGCTCCTTATGCCATTCATTTTGCCCATAAACATTAAAGTAGCGAAGGCCTACTACCGGAGAAGCAAGACCATTTTTAAAATAGCGCCTGACAACCGGATCAAATAAAAATTTTGAGTACCCATAGATATTTAATGGATTTTCGTATTGCCGCTCTTCTATAAATTCATTTTTATCTCCATAAGTTGCAGCAGATGATGCATAAACAAAAGGCACCTCCAGGCGTTGAGCATATTCTAGTAATACATTGGAATATTCATAATTATTTTTAAGCATATAACGCCCATTTTGTTCGGTAGTTGCCGAACATGCCCCTTGATGAGATATATAATCAATCTGGTTATCATAATCACCATTAGCAATAGCCTGGATAAAATCTTCTTTATCTATATAATCTAAAATATCACAATCACGCAGGTTTTTACTTTTTGCACCATTAGTCAAATTATCTACTGCGATAATGTCAGTATAACCATACTCATTTAACGCTTTAATAATATTTGAACCAATAAATCCAAATGCGCCAGTTACAGCAATAATCATTTCTTTATCCTATAGTAATTCTTCAATTTCCTGTGTTATTTTTAATGGATCGGTCACTGGTGCATAACGTTTAACTACATTGCCATTTTTATTTACCAAAAATTTGGTAAAATTCCATTTGATAGCTGATAAACCAAAAATGCCGCCAGCTTCTTTCTTTAGAAATTTATATAAGGGATGGGCATTTTCACCATTAACCTCAATTTTGGCAAACATGGGAAAATCTACAGAGTAAGTTAGAGCACAAAAATTTTTGATTTCTTCCAGATTGCCTGGCTCCTGATTTCCAAACTGGTTACATGGAAAACCTAATATATAAAACCCTTTATCCTTATACCTCTTATATAATTCTTCCAAGGCTGCGTACTGTTTTGTAAAACCACATTTACTTGCTGTATTTACAATTAATAATACTTTATCCCTATATTTATCTAGCTTTATTATATTGCCATCGATATCAGTAACAGCAAAATCATAAATCGTTTTATCCATCATTATCTCCATAAAACTGGCAAAATCAATATTTTTTACTAAAAAAGTTAAACGTTAAAACGAAAATGCATTACATCACCATCTTTAACAATATACTCTTTACCCTCTAAACGCATTTTACCAGCTTCTTTGGCTCCTTGTTCACCTTTATACAAAATATAATCATCATAACTAATTACCTCAGCCCGGATGAACCCTCGTTCAAAGTCGGTGTGAATAACTCCTGCGGCTTGTGGCGCTGTTGCTCCAATGTGTACAGTCCAGGCCCTTACCTCTTTTACACCAGCTGTAAAATAGGTTTGTAACCCAAGTAACCCATATGCAGCACGTATTAATCTGTCTAAACCTGGCTCTTCCATGCCCATATCATTTAAAAAATCGACCTTATCCTCTTTAGGCAATATCGAAATCTCAGCTTCAATTGCTGCACTAATTGCTACAATTGGCGCATTTGCTTCTAATGCATATGCGGTCAGTTTATCCAGATACGGGTTATTATTAAAGCCATTTTCACTAACATTTGCAACAAACATAGCTGGCTTTATAGTAAGTAAACAAAGTGGTTTTAAAGCAACTTGCTCCTCCTTGGTTAATTTAAGCGTTCTAGCCGGATTACCTTCATTTAAATGAGGCAATAATTTTTCTATAACAGCTACCAAAGCCTGGGCTTCTTTATCCCCTGATCTGGCTTTTTTATTTTCGCGAAGCATAACTTTTTCGGCTGTAGCCATATCCGCCAAGGCTAACTCAGTAGTAATTGTAATAATATCATCGATCGGATCAATCTTGCCATTTACATGTACCACGTCATCATTATCAAAGCAGCGCACTACATTAATAATAGCATCAGTTTCACGGATATTAGCCAGGAACTGGTTGCCTAAACCTTCACCTGTGCTGGCACCGGCAACAAGCCCTGCAATATCAACAAATTCGACTATTGCACTTTGCACCTTTTGTGGGCCCACAATATCACTGAGTGCCTTCAAACGTGAATCAGGCACTTCAACTATTCCAATATTTGGTTCAATAGTACAAAAAGGATAATTTTCTGCAGCAATACCTGCATTGGTTAAAGCATTAAACAAGGTTGATTTACCAACGTTTGGCAGGCCAACTATTCCACATTGTAGTGACATATATTCTTTCTAAAAATATTTAGTATGTAATTATTAATTTTTAAGGAATATATTTTATCAGAAATTGAGTGGATTATTAAATAATCAGCAAAATTGCGGTAACACCATATATAAAATATATAGTGTTATAAAAAATTAACCTATCAGACTAGTTATTATCCGTAGGTTCTGAGGATTTTGTATGAATCGTTAGATCCTGTAAAGGAACATCTCCGCCACGAACATCAGATGATGCGCTCGTGAGTTTAGTAGTTGCAGAACTTGGAGGAACACCATTTTTAGCACGACTTTCATCCATATAGCTACCATAATAATATTTATTACCATCACCATTATAAAAATCAACATTAAAAACTTGTGCAGGAATAGCAGTATACTTCGTTTCCTTTTTTGTATAACTGCCATCAGAGTACTCACTAATAATTGCACTACCCTGAAAAGCAAATTGGTTCTCATTATGTTCATTAAAAAATTTCTGTGTTGGTGCAATCCAGACTAATTTAAAATAATTATGATGATTAGATATAAATCCTTTATTTTTTTTAAACCAATCTTCTATACTAACTGATAATTTTTCAAGCTCATATTCTCTTTTATCACTATCTTTCTTTTTTTCATCCGATCCATTACTAGAATCAGCTTGTATAAGTTTTGTTACAGGTACGTAGCAACTTAACTCTATATTTTCATATAAATCTTTATTAATATAACCATTAAACATCCATATTTCGTGGTTTTCTATATCTGTGGGTTTTATGTAAGTTACACTCACATATTTATGCTTGTTATCATTAGCTTTAATGTTTAATGGTTTTAGTAAATGATTTTTAGAAGTTGCTTTCATAACTCTGGTTACACGAAATTTATCAGTATTTTGAACCTTCTCCATTACAATATTTGTTGCCATAACCTCTAATGGTTTTCCAACTCCATCCCATGCAGTTACTTTAGCTTGTAAATCTCGGTTTTTATCAGGCTTCCAATTAATCGTCCAGATAACTCCAATTTTCTTATCATTACTTGAACACTTTATCACTTCAAAAGGTACCTCATCTGCATTGGCAAATAGATATGATACTGCAAAACCACACAATAATAAGCACTTATTTATTTTCATTTTTATAACCTTAAAATATTGTTATATTCATCTATTTTACTCATAAATAGGACTTTAAAAATTAAATTAAAATGCTATTTCGGCCTTGCATCACTGTGGTTAAGCAAAAACAAACTATTCATTTTCATTTTATTTTTATTATCTACTTATTACATAACTCAAGTGTAACATAAATCCAAAAAATATCCATACGGAATTTCCGTAAAATTGCATATTCAGGCACAAGTTAGAACAACTGCTTGTCAATTTTCTCACTAATTTAAGATTACATTTGCTAGCTCCAGATATAATGCCGATATAAAAGTCACTATATCTGCCGGGTTATAAAACCCATCATCACGTTTAAAATTAACCGGCAAGGACCAATTGAATGCATAAATATCTGCCCCATTTTGTTTATTTAGTAAAACTGCATAATTATAGGCTAATTGTTGTTTAATATTATAAATGTCTATAAGGCTATATCTGGCATGCAAAGCCAGATTATAAACAAATATTCCTTTAAACATATATCCATCCTCCGCACAGGCATATGCATTGGTGCATATTTCTTCAATTATGCCACCTTTTGAATATTCATACAATGATTTTCTGGCTATATTATTGGCATACTGTCTTAATTCTTTTTGCCCATTAATTAATTCAAGAGTTGAAGCAGCCCCAAGCAACATACCATCATTGTAAGTGGTATGCCAAGTGGTTAATTTACCGCATTGTTTTTGGTTATTAACTGTATAATTATCTGCCAAATTATGATTTGAATCAAGTAAGCCAGATAGCTGCAGCCATTGCCAGGTTTGAT
>JAJFBO010000030.1 GCA_020697025.1 Burkholderiales bacterium | reverse complement strand
GTTATTATTTTCTTTTCCATTAGGATACCAAGCTAAAATGGCTGGATCGAATCTGTAATTGCCTGTTTTTAATTTAGTAGAATTATAACAAAACTTATTCGGCATGGAATCACTTAACTCACTAGGGAAGTCCTTAAGCAGAGGAAATAATTTTTCATTATCTTTACCTGCCAATATGGTTTTTATATCTTCAGAATATTTATCAGTAATCTTATTAGCTATTTGCAGCGCATTTATCCAGTCTATATAATAATTTTTCTGTTCTTCGGTATAATTAAATTTTCCTATTCCTATACTGTCAATCCACTTCTGATCAATATTGTTAATTCTCATAGCTTCATTTATAGTATTTATTTCATCAGCTAATATTTTTTTGGCTATTGCCACACGAAGAGTTATATTTAGAAGCATATCTCGAACAATTACATTACATTCTTTCCTTGTTTCAAATACCTCACCATGTATTGACTTAGCATCATAACACATTGAATGAAGATTTTCCGCTATTTTTCTGGCATTTGGTTCTAGGGGCAATATTCCTTGAAGCTTCTGAATTAATAATGCAGTTTCTGTAAATTTGGAAGCAAACGTACGATTTCTAACATATAACTTTTTAAATCCTAGTACTTCATTTTTGTCATTAACAGCTTTTCTTGAATATTCTAATAAACTGCCGTAACCATTAAAAACACTTTGGTATCCTGTCACATATTCGTCAAAATCCCTTAATGCAGTAGTATATGGAGTAAGGTACATATCATTCACTATTTTACCCATTTTTTCCCATAATGCGCCTTGGTTATATCCCATATGTGTCAATTCATTTTTTACCTCTTCTATTTGGCCTTTTAGTGTATCAATCTGTATACCAGCTTCAGTCATTTTGTCATTCTCGGAGCAAGTATCCTCCAAAATATCAGGAATTAAGCTTGATAAACCAAATGTAAAATGTTCAGTAAAAATTGCACTATATTTAGCAAAATCCTTATATTCAAAAGAGCACATGTTTGTTTCGTTTTTTTTAGGTATAGAAATTTCATCAGAATCCATAGCCCAGCTATTTAAACTAATAACTGCCATTATAGTTAGCATGATTAAAGATTTAATTTTCATAATATTTCCTTTATTTTGAGATCAAAAGTTTTTACACTCATTTAATATTTCTCTTATAAAAGGTATTGTCTCACACTAAAGACAAAAAATCAATACGTAATTTCGGTAAAATTCTATATTCAAACTGAGGGGCAATGCGACTTTGGAAAAGTTGTACCAGGTTTTTGATAAAAATTTTATTGTATATAATAATTCTTATCTATTTCTCATGAATTACTGTACGCATTAAAATACACAATTCTACTCTTTTAGCGCCAGCTGCTTTCAAAGCTTTTGCCAAAGTATTAGCAGTACTTCGAGTAGTGTTCACATCATCAACTATCAGTATGTTTTTACCTGCAATATTTTTGTTGACCTGGAATATAGCTTGCTGGGCCTGGCGCTCTTGCCGGTTAAGAGCTGCGTAATGTGGAGTATCAATTATTTTACTAACAATATAGGTTTTAACAGGAATATGATTTAGTTTTGTACAATAGTACTTTAATAGTTCCAAAACCTGATTAAATCCGCGAGCAGTTAATCTCGCATTACTTAAGGGTACAGGTATAATAAAATCAGTATCTGTTTTAACTTTGGACAATGTTTTATTTAGTAAATAGCCTAGCGCCCAGCTATTAGATTTATTATATTTATATTTTAAATGATGTAGCATTTTATTTAATGGTGTAGCATATATATAGTCACAGTAGGTATGGTTAAATGCTGGAATAATATAATTACAATTATTACAGAAATCTGCTCCAGGCTTAGCGCAATAATTACATTTTGGATACTGGTTTACTTCCAGCTCGCTCAAACAATAGGTGCAAACTAGTGAAGTATTGGGTATTTTACATATGGCGCATGGTATAATTGGGTTTAATAAGCGCCATTTATAGTATTTTAACCACTGATTTATCATTAATTTATTATATCCCAAATGAGTTTTATATATGAATTTAACCCAAACAATGCTATGTGATGCAGTATCCAAAAAAATCAATCTTATTGCACCAAGAGTATTAGGGTTAGACTTTATTTTACAAGAAGTGTCAAATCGGATGACAGACAGGCTGGATTATATCAAAATAAATCCAAAACAGGTATTGGATATTGGCTACGGTTTAGGCATAGACAGGAATAGTTTACATACACGTTATCCAGATGCAGACATATTTAGTATAGATATTGCTATTAATATGCTAAAAAATTATGCGCCAAAAAAATTCTTGGCAAGATTTGGTAAATCATATAAAAATTTAAGCTGTGCAAATGCATTAAATTTACCAATAGCATCGCAATCAATGGACTTTGTCTGGTCCAATTTAACTTTACCTTACATTATAGATATAAAGCAGTATTTTGCTGAAATCAACAGGGTATTAAAGCTTGGAGCTGGTTTTTTGGTTAGTGGGTTAGGTGTAGATAGTTTACTGCAATTAAGGGAATTAGGTCTTGCAACATATAATTTTCCTGATATGCATTTAATTGGCGATACTTTAGTTGAATTAGGTTTTAGTAATCCGGTTACCGATTTAGAGTATATTACCCTTGAGTATAATAAACTGGAGGATTTACTTTTTGATATTCGGTTAATCGGTTGTGGTTCAGTGCTTAGCCATCATTTAAGTATAGTCCAATATAAAAATTTACAAGCAAATTTTAACCAAATAAGTAATAATGGCAAGTTTCCATTAACCCTGGAAGTATTTTATGCTCATGCCTGGAAGGATACTATTCGTAAGGATTTAGTCAGCGGACGCAGTGTAATCCAATTTCATCCAAAATAATTAAGCTAAAAATATCATCTATGTTAAAATACATTATTAGTAGAACAATCTAAGAAAAATTAAATTCAGAGCACTTTGGTAAAAGTTATTTTAAAAAGGAAATAAAAAAAATGGCTCAACTAAAAAGTTATTTATTTAGGAGTGCTTTGATATTAATTTTATATTCAGGCAGCGTATTCGCGGATGATATAATGCGTTGCACGGCGGCAACATCAACTGAAGAGAAGGATGGGGGAATAATGACGGCACCTTTTATAATTGGGTGGCATCTTGGCAGATGGGATTATACAGAAGATAATCGTCCACCTAATGACTCGGAAAAGAAAGGGCTGCTTACTACAACATTTGCCCCATTTAGAACAGAGATTGAGATCCAGGGTATGATCACTTATACAAATAAAGGTGTTGATAAATATACTACTACTAATGCGTATCAACGTAATAAAAATCCTACAACAAAAAAGCATGATCAATTTATAGAGGTACTCTCTAGCGCACAAGGAAAAATGCTTGTTAGCAACAGATCTTTATCATGGTCAATTAAAATGCAAGATGATGGCTTGTGGTATATTAAGGGATATTTGACTGATTATTTATTTAAGGGTCCATACGTTGATGAAGATGGTAACAAATATTTAAAAGGTTCCAGGGCTACAGTTAAAGTTGATGGTATTTACAAATGTATGCCGTGTGATGAAACTAAAGGTTCCTGCAGCCTGATGTAATTTTTGAATTATAGATAATATATGATACCTGAAAATTCAGGTGTCATAACCTATTTTGCAATTATTAATCAAGCTTTTTAATAACTTCGCTAATCAGGATTTTAATATTTTCTAAAAGTAATTTTGCCTGCTCAGCAATTTCTCCCATAGTTGACTGTTTAATTGAATAAGGTAGCGCCATATCGGCAATCATAATCAGCCCCATAATTTTCATACTAGAGTGTGCAGCTACTATTGCCTCATGAACTACTGACATGCCAACAGCATCATTATTATTTTCAAGCATCAGGCGTAATTCTGCACGTGTTGGAAACTCTGGACCTGCTATACCTACATACACGCCTTGACATAAACTTATCCGGTTTTTTATCGCTGCAGCTCGTGCATATTGTTGCAGCTTAATATCATAAATATCAAACATAGTACAAAACCTGGGACCAAAATTAGCCAAATTTTCACCAGTTAAGGGCGAGCGCCCGGTAAAGTTAACATGATCAGTAACCAACATAATTTCGCCAATATGAAAATGGTGATTTAATCCTCCTCCGGTTGAAACTATAAAAAGTGTTTCCACACCCATTTTACGCATTACCCGGATTAATAAAGTAGCGGTTTGTACATTATGTCCCTCAAAAAGTGATAATCTGCCTTGCATGATTATCACATCTTTACCATTTAATTTGCCTAGGATTAGATTACCAACAGTAGTATATTCACAGCTATTTTTAGGTAAATGTGGAATATCAGTATAAGGAATAATTACCTTACTTTGTATAATATCAGCGATATCAGCTAAGGTTGTACTTAAAGTAATACCAATTTTGGGTTTTATTGGAGTATTTTTAGCTATAAACTGGATAATATCATCGATCTGGCTATTTATAATTTGTGCATTCACATATATCTCCCAACTATGCATAAAATAATAAAGTTTTTGCTTACAGATATATTTTAGCATGAATTTATCCAGGTATAAAATAAATGAAAAAGTTATATTTTATCCTTGCAAACCATGCTCTTCAAGTATTAAAAGTAGTATGTCTTATACCTGATTATGGTATACTAATGCTTCTTAATAGAAGGCAATAGCAAAGTATGCTGTTGTAAATAATGCTCATTTATATATGAGTTTAAACACAAACAGAAGTTATGCTAGGTTCTGGATCTTTCCTGTTCCGATACTTGGCTTGACTTGTCTAATAATTTTTAAAGGAATACAAAATGGCGATCACCGTAGCAAAAAGAGCGGAAATTATCAAGCAATACCAAAGAACAGATGCAGATACTGGCTCCAGCGAAGTGCAGGTTGCATTATTAACAGCTAGAATTAATGATTTAACTGAACATTTTAAAATTCACACCAAAGATCATCATTCACGTCGTGGATTATTGAAACTAGTCTCAACTCGTAGACGTTTACTGGATTATTTAAAGCGCACAGATAATACAAAATATTCAGAACTGATTAAAGAACTTGGCTTACGTAAATAAAAAAAATGGTGGTGGAGATGCCGCCATTTTTTATTATATTAGAATAAAACATAGAGGATAAAAAATAATGTTTAATAAAAAAACAAAAACGTTTCAATACGGGCGGCATACAGTAACACTAGAAACTGGTGTTATGGCACGTCAAGCTACAAGTAGCGTACTGGTAACCGTAGATGAGACTGTACTTTTAGTAACAGTTGTTGCTAAAAAAGAAGTTAAAGAAGGGCAAAACTTTTTTCCCCTTACTGTAGATTATTTTGAAAAAAATTATGCAATTGGCAAAATTCCAGGCGGTTATTTTAAACGTGAAACCAGGCCCGGAGATCATGAAGTATTAATTGCAAGGTTGATTGACCGCCCGGTACGCCCATTATTTCCGGCAGGTTTCTACAATGAAATTCATTTGGTTGTTCAGGTTGTTTCGTTAAATCCAAATGTTTCCCCGGATATCCCAGCCCTGATTGGTGCTTCTGCCGCGTTATGTTTAGCTGGCGTCCCATTTAAAGGTCCGCTTGGAGCAGCAAAAGTAGGTTATATAAATAATGAATTTGTATTAAACCCATCAGTTGAAGAATTAAAAACTTCACAGCTTGAGTTAGTTGTTGCAGGTACTAAAGATGCAGTATTAATGGTTGAGAGTGAAGCCCAGGAGTTACCTGAAGATGTCATGTTAAATGCAATAATGTATGGTCATGAGCAATCTGCTGTAGTAATCAATGCCATAGAAGAATTTGTTAAAGATGTAAATCCGGTAGTGTGGGATTGGACACCGCAAGAAAGGGATACTGTATTATTTGATAAGATTAAAGAAATTGCAGGAGAGGAATTAGAGCAGGCATACAATTTACGTGAAAAGCAATTGCGCTCTACACAAATTGATGCAATTAATGCTAAAGTGGCTGCAGCGGTTATTACGCCACAGAGTGATACCCAGCACATAAATACAGTAAACTCATATTTTACAGAATTAGAAGCAGCAATTGTCCGCGGAAAAATATTACGAGGTGAACCGCGTATTGATGGTCGTGATACTAAAACTGTACGTCAAATTAATATTCAAAGTAATGTATTACCCAGAGTACATGGTTCAGTTTTATTTACCCGTGGTGAGACACAAGCATTAGCCATTGTGACTTTAGGTACTAAAATGGATGAGCAAACAATTGATGCCATTGCTGGTACCTATTCGGAACGATTTATGTTAAATTATAATTTCCCACCATTTTCAACCGGTGAAGCAGGGCGTATGGGTCCGCCAAAGCGTCGTGAAATCGGTCATGGTAATTTAGCTAAACGGGCATTAAAAGCAGTACTGCCAAGTCCGGAACTTTTCCCGTACAGTCTTCGTGTAGTTTCTGAAATTTTAGAATCTAACGGTTCTTCTTCAATGGCAACTGTTTGTGGTGGCTGTTTATGTATGATGGATGCTGGCGTACCAATAAAAGATCACGTTGCAGGTGTTGCTATGGGGTTAATTTTAGAAGGTAATAAATTTGCTGTTTTAACTGATATATTAGGTGATGAAGATCACTTAGGCGATATGGATTTCAAAGTAGCAGGTACAGATAAAGGTGTTACTGCACTGCAAATGGATATTAAAATTGATGGAATTACCCGGCCAATTATGCATGTTGCATTACAGCAAGCCCGGGAGGGAAGATTGCATATAATTGGCTTGATGAAAGAAGCAATCCCTTATCCAAAAGTATTATCTGATCGTGTACCAAGATTATATACTATACAAATTAATCCGGAAAAAATTAAAGACGTAATTGGAAAAGGTGGCTCAGTAATAAAATCAATTATTGCAGATACTGGTGCTACGATTGATATAACTGATGAGGGGGTAGTAACTATTGCATGCGTTAAACCTGAAGGTGCTAATATGGCGCGTTCTATCATTGAAAATATAGTTATTGACGCCAAAGTGGGTGAAGTTTATGAAGGTAAAGTAACGCGTATTTTAGATAGAAATATGGGTGCTATGGTTTCAATTTTAGGCGGACGTGAAGGCTTTGTACATGTTTCTCAAATCGCTCATGAGAGAGTTGAAGAAGTGAGAAAATATTTGCAAGAGGGGCAGGATGTAAAAGTTAAGGTTGTTGAATTTGATGATCGCGGACGTATGCGGTTATCAATAAAATCTACATTACCTCCGGTAGAACCCATAGTTGAAAAACCAACTGTTGCGGCTGAAATAATTGGCAATGCTTAAATAGTCTTTTACTATGTAAAATTGGCTAATTAAAATGACGTCATACTAAATTTATAGTATGGCGTTTTTTAATATTCTTTTTTACAATTAAAGATTTATTTTGTCGGGTATTTGCAAGAGCAGAATAAAGGCTAAATCATTATATTCTAGTAAGTCAGGCAATGTAAAGCTCCAAATGCTTTATAATGTGTAGGGTACAAGATTTTTTATGGAGTACATTTATGAAAATATGTCGTAATTTTTTTTCAATAATTTTACTAATTTTCTTGATTTCTTGTTCAGCTCCTAACTCACCATCACCTTCATTTAATGAATTCTTATATAGTAAGTCTTCTATGACTAAACAGCTACAAAGTCTCGATGCTAACTTTAAGGTGATACTTTTATATTCGGGAATGGACGGTACTAATTTCAAACGTATTAGTAGCTTGAATTTAAGCAACAAGCCAGTTATTATTGGTTTATCTTTAGCACATAACGATAGTCCTTATTTTGTCGACTTATTAAAAAATGCAAATACTATGCCAATTGGCAAGAAGCTGTTTGCCAAAAATTCAGGCATCTACCGTGATCCAAAAATGAATATAGAACAAATTGAGTTAAACAATATTTCAAGTATTACCGTGAAGACTTATATCGCTGGATTAGGGTTTACCAACAATGATTTAATTTATAAACGTACATCTATTTTTCGTAAAGATAAAGAATATATGCAAGTAATAGAATATATATTACCTAGTATCCATAATTGGATATAGTAAAACTATTCTTTATTTAGATGATCACACTAGGGATGGTCCATAATATAGATTAGCTCGTAGTTTAAATTTATAAAAGCAATTTTAATAACGTATTTATTGGTATAATAAGGGTTTATTCTTAATACTTAAAAAAAGAGCAGTTTGTATTTTAGTAAAGTATAAGCTAAATTTACTAACGGCTTTTTCCCAGATAACTTACAAGGTAATTAGATCAATGGTTTCACTCAAAAAACAACCGAGTCTTTTTTCGGCAATAGCAATTGGTGTTAGTAGTATTATAGGAAGTGGCTGGCTATTTGCCAGTTATAAAGCAGCAAAATTTGCAGGCCCGGTTTCAATTTTCTCCTGGGTTGTTGGTGCGGCTTTCGCATTATTGATTGCGCTACTTTTAGCAGAGATTGCAAGTATTTATCACAAAGAAACCGGATTATTTGCCAGGCTCTTATCTATTTCGCATAACCGTGATTATGGATTTGTAATTTCCTCTACAAACTGGTTAACAGC
>JAJFBO010000029.1 GCA_020697025.1 Burkholderiales bacterium | reverse complement strand
CTAAAATCTGAACCTGAACTTCATCACCAAGTTTAACTACTTTTGATGGATTTATATTTTTGTTAGTCCAATCCATTTCTGATACATGAACTAAACCTTCAATTCCATTTTCAATTTCAACAAATGCGCCATAATCCGTAACATTTGAAACATTACCATACAGGCGGGTACCAACTGGATGACGCTCTGCAACACCCATCCATGGATCATTTGACATTTGTTTTAATCCAAGGGATACACGATGTTTTTCCTGATCAAAACGTAATATCTTAGATTCAATTTCCTGACCCACAGTTAATAATTCGGATGGATGCTTAACTCGTTTCCATGACAAATCTGTAATATAAAGTAAGCCATCAATTCCACCAAGATCAACAAATGCGCCATAATCTGTAATATTTTTGACAACACCTTTAACAACATTACCTTCTTGCATTCTCTCGATAATTGCTTTATTATCTTCACCCGAACGTTCAACCAATACCGCTTTCCTAGAAATTACGATATTATTGCGGCGGCGATCAACTTTGATTACCTTAAATTCAACTTCTTTACCATCAAAAGGTGCAAAATCACGTACTGCACGTACATCAAGTAGTGAACCGGGTAAAAATAAACGTACATTTTTATACATAACGCCCAAGCCACCTTTTACACGCCCATAGATAGGACCTGACAAGACTTCCTCTTTTTCCATTGCCAGCTCTAATTCAGACCATGCTGCCAAACGTTTTGCTTTATCACGGGATAATCTTGTTTCACCATAGCCATCTTCAATTGCATCAATTGCAACTTGAACTTTATCCCCTACTTTAACTTCTAACTCACCACTATCATCTTTAAATTCACTAATTGCAATCATTGATTCTGACTTCAATCCGGCCGTTACTGTCACATATTTATTATCAATTGCGACAACCTTAGCATCTATTACTTCACCTTCACGCATTTCAACGCCAGCTAAATGCTGCTCAAACATACTTGCAAAATTTTCCATATTTTTTTTATCTAATTCACTAAAAAAGTTTAACATTTACCTGACAAATTATACCAATTAATAATAGTTTGCACTGTTTCTTCAATTGATAAATCAGTATTATCAAGCACCTTAAATGTGTGATCATAAGTAAGTGGAGAAGACGATCTTTCACAATCTTGTTTATCTCTTTTCATTATGTCGCATAAAATAACCGCAATTGTAACAGAATCAGAAGATTTATGCAACTGAGAATAGCGTCTTGAGGCTCTTTTTTCCACTGAAGCAGTTAAAAATATCTTTAATTCTGCCTGGGGGAAAATTACACTGCCCATATCTCGCCCATCGGTAACTAATCCGGGAGGCTGATTGAAACCTTGCTGAAAATTATGTAATTTGCTTCTAATTTCTGAAATCTTTGCAATATCCGATGCCATCATTCCTACATTCTCAGAACGTATAATTTCAGTTACATCTAGACTATTTAAGATTACCCGGCCATTATTGGTAAAAGACAGCTTCATTTTATCAATCAAGTTTAAAATTGCATCTATATCATTTTTTTTAAGTTGTGCATTAATGACCATTAAACCTAAGGCGCGATATATTGCCCCAGAATCCAGGTAATGAAAACCTAATTGCCCTGCTACTTTTTTTGCAACAGTTCCTTTACCTGAAGAAGCCGGTCCATCAATAGTAATTACGGCCATTATTTTTTGGCCTTATTAAATAAATTAAAAAAATTATTTGTTGTTATACCAGCCAAATTTTCAAGGCTAATTGACTTTAAATCAGCAATATATTGTGCGGTATGCAAGATTAAAGCCGGATGATTTAGCTTACCCCTAAATGGAACCGGCGCTAAAAATGGCGAATCGGTTTCGACTAACAGTCTATCTATTGGAACATATTGCGCCACCTCTTTTATTATAGCTGCATTCTTAAATGTAACAATACCTGATATAGAAATATAAAACCCCATATCCAAACAACGCTTGGCATTAGTTAGACTTTCAGTAAAACAGTGCATTACTACTCCAGCTTCTATAGCTTTATGCTCGTTCATGATTGATAAAGTATCATCAATTGATTCCCGGGTATGGATAATTAAAGGTAATTTAGCTTGTTTGGCCACATCAATATGCAATATAAAACGCTCATGCTGCCATTTCATATCCAGTTTTTCTATAGGCAAATCATCAACTCTATAATAATCCAAGCCAGTTTCACCAATTGCAATAACCTTTGGATTTTTTACATATTGTAATAAAAATTCATGGGTCAGGTTAAAATTCTCTAATCTTTCATCAGGATGAACACCGACTGAAGCAAAGACGTTCTCATGCTTACTGGCAATATTAATAATTCTTTCTAAATTATCAGGCCTTGTACCTACGCATAAGGCATGAGTTACCTTATTAATCTTCATTTGTTCCAAATAACTATCCAGATTATTGTATAATTCATCAAAATTTAAGTGGCAATGTGAATCTACTAGCATTACTTCATCCTTTTTGTTATAATAATCCTAATCGGGTATTATAACAGAAAACTGGCTCAAAACTATGCACGATTGGGGTGACAGGCTATGATTAATATTGCATATTTGCAAGTAGCACATACTTGCCGGAGAAATAAATGAAAACTGGCAATATTTTTGTAATATCGGCCCCATCTGGCGCCGGAAAATCTTCTTTAGTGAAGGCCTTATGCGAAAAAGCCCCTCTGGTAAAAGCGTCAATTTCGCATACTACACGCAAGATGCGCCCAGGAGAAATAGAGGGTGTACATTACTATTTTATAGAGAAAAATGAATTTTTGCGCATGTTAGCCCATAATGAATTTTTAGAGCATGCAACTGTTTACGATAATTATTATGGCACGCATAGACAGACTATCAAATTGTTAATTAATAGTGGAAAAGATATAATACTTGAAATAGATTATCAAGGTGCAATACAAATTCGTAAATTAATGCAAGAGGCAATTCTAATTTATATATTACCACCTAATATGGAAGTACTTAGGCAGCGTTTAATAAAGCGGGGTACTGACGAAGCCGGTATAATAGAAAAACGATTAAATCTGGCCCTCGATGATTTATCTTATGCCAAATATTTTGATTTTGCAATAATAAATGATGATTTTAATCAGGCCTTAGATGACCTTTATAGTATAATACTGTCTCATAGGCACAAAACAAAAGAGGTATTAAAAAAGTGGTGCATTCCCCAAAGCGCTAATATAAAGTCTATAGTTATGTAACCCACAGATACCACAGTTTAGAAGGAATAATTTATATGGCTCGCTTTACAGTAGAAGATTGTATGTTAGATATCCCTAATAGGTTTAATATGACATTAGCTGCAGCATTACGCGCACGTAAAATTGAAAAAGGGGCTGAGGTATTTCTGGAAAATGAAGAAAATGATAAGCCAACCGTCCTGGCCCTGAGAGAACTTGCCGACCAGAAAATTAATGGTTCAATTTTAAATAGTGTCGAATAACTAAACTTATAACATTTTTGCTTTTTGCAAGGCCTCAATCACTATGGCATCTTTGGATTATGGGGATTATCAGGATTTAGTTGATAAAAAAAAACAAATCTTGTTCAAAAGCGTAGAAGCCAAACTGGGAAAAAAATCTCTAGTTCTCATAGAACTCGCTTTTGAGGTTGCAAGCCGATCGCATTTTAATCAAAATCGAAAAAGCGGCGAACCCTACATCACACATCCAACTGAAGTGGCAACTATTATTTGCGACTGGAACCTTGATGAACAGACTATTGCCAGCGCTTTATTACATGATGTTGTCGAAGACACTGAAATCACTAAAATGGATATCGAACAAATGTTTGGCAAATCTATAGCTGAACTGGTTGATGGTGTAACTAAACTTGAAAAAATACATTTTGAATCTGAAGAAATAGCACACGCTGAGTACTTTCAAAAAGTTATTTTGGCAATGTCTAAAGATATAAGAGTAATTCTAATCAAACTTGCGGATCGACTTCATAATATGCTGACTCTTGGTAATATGAAAGAAGAAAAACGTAAGCGCATTGCTTTAGAAACAATGGAAATATATGTACCATTAGCTAATAAAATCGGGTTGCATAAAGTTCATTTGCAATTAGCTGATGAAAGTTTTAAATACTTACATCCGTACCGTTACCTTGTGTTGTCTAAAGCAGTAGACGAATCACAGAAAAAACGTCTGCCCTTAATTGAAACTATCCTTGAAAATATAAGTACTTCTTTAAAAGCAAATGGCATATCTGCAACCTTTGTGTATCGACAGCGTACAATTTATAACTTATATAGGCGTATGCAAAGACGTCGCCAAAGCTTTGATCGGATTTATGATAGCTTTGAAGTTAAAGTTGTGGTTGAAAGTATTCGCGACTGCTATTTAGTTTTAGGTGTATTACATAACCTGTACCGTCCATTTCCAGGAAAATTCAAGGACTATATTGCAATACCTAAAAGTAATGGCTATCAGTCCTTACATTCGACACTTATGGGACCACATGGAACCCCAATTCAATTGCATATCCGTACTACTGCTATGGAAGATGTAGCAGAGAATGGAATTATTAGCCACTGGATTAAAAAAGGCGATCATTTTTTAGCTGCTAACTCAGGTACTGCGAGCTGGATTAATAATATTCTGGACATTCAATCTAGCAGTTTCTCTGCCAATGAATTTCTAAATAATCTTAAACACGATTTATCACCTAGCGATATTTATACTTTTACCCCTAAGGGCAAAATAATTTTATTGCCTCAAGGTTCAACAGTTCTTGACTTTGCCTACTACATCCATAGTGATATTGGCAATCATTGCGAAAGCGCCAGGATCAACCAATATTTGGCAAAACTTGATACTAAATTACAAAATGGCGACATTGTTGAGATAACTACAAATGAAAATGTTGAGCCAAATGATGATTGGCTGCAAATGGTAGTTTCAGGTAAGTCTATTAGTAAAATCAAGCATTACTTAAAAGAACAAAAATATGATGATGCAGTAAATAATGGAATAAAATTAATTAACCAAAGTTTATCTTTGCTGGGATCAGATACTACATTAAATGATCAGATGTTAAAAGAGCTAACTATGAAGTACTATCCTAAATTAGATAGCTTAGAGTTAGAACATGCTGTTGGAAATGGTAATATCTCTACACTTATGGTTGCAAAGCAAATCCTGGGGATTTTACCAGATCAGGTTATATCCATACCACTTAGTAAGTGCCAGTTTTTAATTAGTCCAGATATCCAATGTTCTCCTTTACCTGGAGAAACATTACTTGGCCGTATAAATAGACAAGGCGAATTAGTACTACATAAACAAACTTGTAAAAATATAAAAGCAATAGAGCTTGATAAATACACATTTGTCCATATAATAAATGATACGGACAAGCAATTTTCAACTCATTTGACTGCTTTGATAGCAAATGAACCAGGTACATTTAGTAAATTTGCGCATCTGATATCTGAGTCTGGCATTAATATACTAGAGTTAAATCAAGGATATCAGTCTGCGAAAACAGCGTTAATTACTGCCACTTTAAGTGTGAATGACTTATCTCAAGCAGAAAACTTATTACTAAACTTACGTAATGCGGATTTCATTTGGGAAATTAAACTTTTATAGGATTTTTACTTAATCAAAAATGTATGACTTGCTATATTGAAGCATAATTTGGCAGTTTGATTTAGTAATATTAATCTAAGTAAAAACCACAGTAAAGGAAAATAAAATATGATGGCAGAAAAAACAAATAATCCTAACGAATTAGCCGAAATTGATAGTCTAATTCCAATTATCCCGCTTAAAGATGTGGTAATTTTTCCAAATATGGTTGTACCACTATTTATTGGCCGGCAAAAATCTATTATTGCGCTGCAAGCTGCAGCTACAAAAGATAATATGGTTATTCTATTAAGCCAAAAAAATCCAAGCGATAACGAAGTTACGCCTTATAATATCTATGATATCGGCACATTAGCCAAGATATTACAGGTTTTAAAATTACCAGATGGAACAAATAAAGTCTTAATTGAGGGCAAAACCAGGGCAAAAGCTACATCTATAACTGAAAAAAGTGGTTATCTGGCTGCTAATGTTGAGCAAATTACAACTAAACTAGATATAAGCAAGATTGAACTTGAAGCCTTACGCCGTGAGATTATTCAACAATTTGACGAGTTTTCTAAACTTAACCAAAAAGTTCCGGATGAAATCATCAGCTTAATTGCCAAGATTGAAAATATCGAACAGTTAACCGATGTTATTACTACCCATGTTGTTATGGATTTAATGATCCGTCAGGATTTATTGGAAACGATTTCACTAAAAAAACGCTTATCAAAGCTCCTTCGTGAATTAAATCGCGAAATAGAAATACTAAATGTAGAAAAAAAGATTCAGGGCCGGGTTAAACAGCAAATTGAAAAAAATCAAAAAGAATACTATTTACATGAACAAGCTAAAGCTATTCAGCAAGAACTTGGTGAAGATGAAGAAGTTGGTGAAATTGAAAATTTAGAACGAAAAGCAAAAAAGGCAAAAATGCCTGCTGCTGCAGAAAAACGAGCCTTAGCCGAAATTAAAAAACTTAAACTTATGCCACAAATGTCATCAGAAAGTTCTATTATCCGCAATTATATAGAACATTTAATCGAATTACCCTGGGATAAAAGCAGCAAAATTAGTAAAGATTTAGGTAAAGCACAAAAAATTCTGGATCGAGACCATTATGGACTAGATAAAATAAAAGAAAGAATTATTGAATATCTAGCAGTGCAAAAACGTGTTGAGAATAATAGAGCACCAATATTATGTTTTGTTGGTCCTCCAGGAGTTGGCAAAACATCTTTAGGTGAATCAATTGCCAGAGCTACCGGACGAAAATATATTCGGGTCGCCCTCGGGGGATTACATGATGAAGCTGAAATTCGTGGACATCGTAAAACTTATATTGGCGCAATGCCTGGAAAAATACTGCAAAACCTGATTAAGGTTGGTGTTAGAAATCCGTTATTCCTATTTGATGAGATTGATAAAATTGGTACAGATCATCGCGGAGACCCAGCTTCAGCCCTATTAGAAGTATTAGACCCTGAACAAAATAAGGCATTTGTAGATAATTACACTGAAACGTCTTTTGATTTATCACAAGTAATGTTTGTAACTACAGCTAATTCATTGAATATTCCAGGCCCACTTCGGGATAGAATGGAAATTATTCGTTTATCTGGCTATACTGAGCAAGAAAAGCTTAAAATAGCTGAGCAATATTTATTACCACGCCAGATCAAAGAATGCGGATTAAAATCATCAGAAATTAATATTGAAGATAAAGCCTTACTTGATACCATACGCTATTATACATCAGAAGCAGGTGTACGTGATTTAGACCGACAAATTGGTAAAATATGCCGTAAAGTTGTAACCTCTTTGGATATGCAAACATCTAAATCCAAAAAAATTAGTGTAACTACAAAAAATTTGCATCAGTTTTTAGGCGCTCCTATTTATGATTATGGCAAAAGCGCCAGTGAAAATAGAATTGGGCGGGTAACCGGTTTGGCATGGACTGAAGTAGGAGGTGAAATTCTTACTATTGAAGTTATTGCAGTACCTGGAAAAGGTCAGGTAATTCGTACCGGTAAACTAGGAGATGTAATGCTTGAATCAATTCAAGCAGCTATTTCATTAGTTAGAAGCAGGGCAAAAATTCTTGGCATAGATGAAAAATTTTATGAAAACAAAGATATACATGTGCACGTGCCCGAAGGTGCAACACCTAAAGATGGGCCTTCAGCTGGTATAGCGATGGTAACTGCTGTTGCCTCTAGTTTAACGCATATTCCAATTAAATCCACGGTTGCAATGACTGGAGAAGTTACATTATATGGTGATGTACTGCCTATTGGCGGCTTAAAAGAAAAAATGTTAGCTGCTCTACGTGCAGGAATAAAAACTGTATTGATTCCTGAAAAAAATATTAAGGATCTTGAGGATATCCCAAATGAGATAAAAGGAAGCTTGGAGGTAATTCCGGTACACAATGTTGATCAAGTCTTAGCAATTGCTTTAGAACATGCACCAACACCACTTATGGATATTGCAGCAGATGAACATATAGAAAAAGTTGTAGCAGGGACAAAGAAGAAGTCAGGTACAACCAATAAAGTGGCACTGTAAGGGATAGCAGCTTGCAGGTTATTATTTTTTCTAGAACTTTAATATGAAAGAATACGCGCAGCACCTGCCATTTTTAATGGCAGGCGCCGATTCTTTTTATATCTCGACTCTGGCGAGAGATAAGAAATTATTCATCATAGCAAATGATGGCATAAGTGCTAAACGGATACTTGATGAAATTAATTTTTTTTCCCCAGCATTAAAATGTGTGATATTTCCCGATAACGAAATCCTTCCTTATGAACGTACAACTCCACAAAAAGATATTATTGCCAATCGACTAAAGACATTGTGGCAATTATATGAAAACAAATTAGATATTGCAATCATTACAAAACAAATTGTAAGAATTGAGCTATTTGATAATGAAATTGAATCATTGGCGCTACTTGAGCCGCAAACTAAAGAGCTAATTACCAAAGTCACCTCTTTTGAATTAATCCCAGCACGTGAATATCCTACAGATCCACAAAGTCTAAAAAAATTTGCTGTAAAATTTGGCAATACCTTTAATCAACCACAATATCAATATTTACTGAAAGAAATTAATAGTGCCCTCTTGCCTGCCGGGTGCGAGTTTTATCTACCATTATTTTTTGAACACACTGCTACGATTTGGGATTATCTGGATGAATCATGGCAAGTCATATATCAAAATAACCTACCCGATATTTTACTTGGACACTGGCATGAAATTAATCGTCGTTATGAACTTTATAAAGGTCAATACCCGTGTCTGGCACCCAGTGAACTATTTATTCCAGGTGATCAAATATTATCGGATATAAAGAAAAATTATAAACGCTATATTATAGGCAAGCCAGATTGTACCTTAGAAAAATACACCTTTTTGCCTTTACCGGATATTAGTATTAATAATAAAGAACATAATCCTATGGCTAAACTTGAACATTTTTATCAAACTTTTAATGGTAAAATTGTTTTAACAACTGACAGTATTGGCCGTGCAGAAATATTACGTCAGACGTTAACTAGTTACAATATTAATTGTAGTATTATAGATAACTTATTTAATTCTGGCACAAAAGTTGGTAACGAAAAAAATATTCATATCATAAAAGCTAATTTATATAATGGATTTATATGTAATAAAGAGGCCTTTATAACTGAACAGGACTTATATAAGCTAGGCCACGATAATATTATAAAACGACGAAAAAACATCAAGACTCAATTGGATAATGACCTGATTGTCCGTGATCTGGCTGAATTAAAGCCTAATGATTATGTCGTACATGTTAATCATGGCATTGGTAAATATATAGGGCTTACTTCGCAAACAATTGCAAATACCCAGTATGATATGCTTGAAATCGAATATCAGAATGAATCCAGGCTATTTATTCCGGTATATAACTTACACCTGATTAGCCGTTATTCTCAAGTAGAAGGCAAAAGCATTGAAATAAACCGCTTAGGTAGCGCTGCCTGGAATAAAATAAAATCTAAAGCTCAAAAACATGTAGATGATATTGCAGCTAAATTACTTGAAGTCTATGCTAAACGTGAGATGGAGCGTGGCAATAAATTTAAGCTCCCCGAAGAATACAATACATTTGCAGCTAGTTTTGGTTATGAAGCAACAGATGATCAGGAGCGTGCATTTGCTGCAGTTATCCATGATATGACTAATCAAAAACCAATGGATCGTCTAATTTGTGGTGATGTTGGATTTGGTAAAACTGAGGTTGCCATGCGTGGGGCTTTCATAGCTGCTATGAATGGCTACCAGGTAGCAATTTTAACCCCTACAACATTATTAACCGAACAACATTTTCAAAATTTTATAAATCGTTTTTCCGAGTTTCCCTTAAAAATTGCTGAAATTTCACGCTTTAAAAGTAAAAAAGAGATTAATCATACACTGGAACAGGTGGCAAGAGGTCAAATTGATATTTTAATTGGTACTCATAGGATTATTCAAGATGATGTAAAATTTAAAAATCTTGGTCTGGTAATAATAGATGAAGAGCACCGTTTTGGAGTGAAGCAAAAAGAAATGATTAAAAAAATGCGGTATAACACTGATTTTCTGACTAAGACTGCAACCCCAATCCCCCGCACCTTATCTATGGCAATGGATGGCTTACGCGATTTTTCGATTATTGCCACACCTCCAAAGCGTAGACTTGCGGTAAATACTTTAATTGTAAATGATGACAGCCAGATCATTCGGGAAGCTATTTTACGTGAATTACGCCGTGGCGGGCAAATATTTTTTCTATATAATGATGTGGCTAATATAGAATCAATGTATCGCAGGCTAAATGACATAATGCCCGAATTAAAAATTGCCATTGCTCATGGACAAATGAATGAGACAGCTTTGGAACTGACTATCCGTGATTTTATTTTACAAAAATATAATTTATTGCTTTGTTCCACAATAATAGAAAACGGAATTGATATTTCTAATGCCAATACAATAATTATATATCGTGCCGATAAATTCGGCCTGGCGCAGCTGCATCAGCTGCGGGGCCGGGTGGGCAGGTCGCATCATCAGGCTTATTGTTATATGGTCGTCCCAGAAAATATTACTTCGGATGCAGATAAAAGATTAGAAGCAATTAAAACAACCTCAGAACTAGGCAGCGGATTTAATCTGGCAATGCATGATCTGGAAATTCGTGGTGCTGGTGAGATTCTAGGCGACAAGCAATCTGGTGATATCAAGCATGTTGGGTTATCATTATATACAGATATGTTAAAACGCGCAATTAATAAATTAAAACGCGAACAAAAACACGAATTAGTTAAAGCCGAATTTGAATGCGAAGTAAACCTTAATACCTCAGCCTTAATTCCGCCAGATTACTGCCCGGACATACATGAACGCCTGATTTATTATAAACGTTTATCGCGAGCTGCAACTATTGATGAAATTGATAATGTTTACCAGGATATTATGGATAATTGGGGTTTAGCTCCTGATAACACCCGGAATTTAATTCAAATTCATTATTTACGAATTAAAGCGGTAGGGTGTGATATCCAAAAAGTTGATGGTACAGAAAATCAAATTAGTCTGGTATTTATTGATAAGCCCGCAATAGAACCTACAAAAATTATTAGCTTAATGCAAAAATTAAAAACTGTAAGATACGATAAAAACAAACTCGTTTGGAATATAAAATCATTAACTATAGAGGATAGATTTAATAATACTAATTTTATTTTAGATAGCTTATTAGATTAAGTATCAGTATAAATATTACGGCAAACTTAAGAATTTATGGTTCTGAATTGGGGACTACGGAAATTCCGTATTACAGCTGTTGTGATTTTATGAGATAATACGTACATATAAATTTTACTTTCACTAATTAATTAGTATATAATCTTGATCAAAAATACTAAGTAATGAATTAAAGCTTTTTTAAGGAAATATAAACATGAATAAAAAGAGAATATATAAAGTTCTTGCAGCTTTCCTAATATTTGGCACATTTACTTCTGTAGCTTATGCTTGTACTCCTGCGCTTGTGATTATTAGACATGCAGAAGACGACCCGTACGGAAGAAAACAACCAGGAAGAGAAGATACTCTTAATATACAGGGTGATCATCATGCTAGCGCCTACGCTCACTTATTGGATAGCCTATGGAATGCAGATTATGCTGGATTTGGCCAATTAGCTAAAATGAGCAATATATGCCCATTTCAAACAATATATGGATATTATACATCAAATCCATATAAAACAGCAGCTCTTATCCAATCAAAGCTTCCAGCAAATTTTAAAACATCATGGAACTTGAACGATATGCCAAAATTAGAACCGGCAAAATCAACATTACTGGTATTAAATAGAACAATAATGTGGGGGAGTGGCGACAATCCTGACAACGACACATTTCTTAAAAAGATTGCTGAGCATAGCGGTGCTAATAATAAATACGAAATATACAAAGGTAAATCACCAATGTTTAATTTTATGTATGTTTTTACTGGCCAAAACCAATATGATCTTTTTTCTTTTGCAAATGCTAAAGTATTTGTACAAAGATATGACTATTATTGGAAAGATGACAATGAACAGCATCATATAGTTACTAGTGATAAATGTGCTGTGAGAATTCATACCGATTTAAAAGTTAAAATTTATAAATTATATTAAATCAATTATTTGGAAAATAATTAACTTTCTTAATAAGTACATTGCTGCACCTAGAATGATTATGGGTTATAAAAATTCCGGGTGCAACCACCCTGTTTCACAAACCAGAATTAGTAATACCACTTGCATAATTGGTCCAGAAAATCTCCATTTAGCCAATAATATCTTTATCGGCCACTACAATTTCATTGAAGCAAGCAATAATATAAAAATTGGTGAAGGCTGTCAAATTACCAATTATATTAGCATTCTTAGTCATTCCTCACATATTAGTATACGCCTTTATGGTAAACATTATATAAAGCAAAAAAATCATATTGGATATGTTCATGGCTCAGTTATTATTGGAGCATATTCTTTTATTGGACCGCATTCAACAATAATGCCAGGAACTACTATTGGTAAAGGTTGTATCGTATCTGCATATAGTATGGTTAAAGGCGATTTTCCTGATTTTGCAATTATTAGCGGTAACCCGGCAATAGTTAGCGGTGATACCCGGGATATGGATAAAAAATATTTGGAGGAAAATCCACAACTTTTTGAGTTCTATAATGAATGGGTACAAAGGAATGAATAGTAATGCTATTGCGTTGATTGGGTCTAACTCGATCCACACAATTCGTTATCTTCTGGGAATTGCTCCTTATTTTAAAAAAATCATATTTATAACTAATGAAGCGTGGCGGCCAAATATCAGTTGCCCAGAAAATATTATTATATATCAAGCTGATTTTAAATTATTAAATATACGCTGCCGCAAAAAAATTGCAATGATTTTAAACAAGCATCAAATAAATTTGGTACATATTCAACAGGCAAACAGTTATGCTTATCATACTTTTAAAGCTATTAAACGGTATAAAATAAAATGCAAAACGATCCTGACAACCTGGGGCTCCGATGTTTTGGTTTTACCTAAAAAAAATATTTTTTTTAAGCAGTTAGTTAAATTTAACCTAAATCATGCGCATATTATTACTTCGGATTCATTATATATGTCAGAACAAATCCGTAACCTTGCTCCCCTGGCTAAAACAATTTATACGATAAATTTTGTAATTCAAAATTTTCCATATCATGTTAATATGAATCTTAAGCAAAATATTATTTTATCTAATCGACTCCATAAGCCATTGTATAATATTGATAAAATAATTTCTGCTT